>VGEI01000104.1 GCA_016869415.1 Alphaproteobacteria bacterium | reverse complement strand
CGGCCCCTATAGCATCGCGCGGTTGGGCCAGGACGTGGTCAACCTGCTCGACGGCCTGAAGATCGAGGAGGCCGACTTCCTTGGCCTTTCGATGGGCGGTATGACCGGCATGTGGCTCGGCTACAGCGCCGGCAAACGCTTCAACAAGCTCGTGCTCTCCAACACCTCTGGCCATACGACGATGCCCGAGGCCTGGACCCAGCGCATCGCCGCGGTGAAAAAGGATGGCATGAAGGCACTGGCCGCCAGCCTGCCGGAGCGCTGGTTCACCTAGGGCTTCCGCAAATCCAATCCGCAGGCGGTGCAGCGCATCTGTGCGCTGGCGGAGAAGACCGATGCCGCCGGCTACATTGCCTGCTGTGAGGCGATCCGCGAGATGAACCAGCATGACAGGCTCGGCGGCATCGGCAACCCGACCCTGGTGATCGCCGGGGCGAGCGATCCGGCCACGCCGCCGGCCGCCGGCAAGGCGGTGGCCGAGCGCATCAAAGGCGCCAAATACGTCGAGCTGCCCGCCGCGCACCTCGCCAATGTCGAGCTCGGCGACGGTTACACCAAGGTCGTGCTGGACTTCCTCAAAGGGAGTGCGTGATGGACGATCGGGAACGCTACGACGCCGGCATGAAGGTGCGCCGGGCGGTTCTCGGCGACGCCCATGTCGACCGCTCGCTGCAGCGCCGCAGCGAGTTCAACCGGGAGTTCCAGGATCTCATCACCCGCTACGCTTGGGGCGAGATCTGGACGCGCGACGGCCTCGAGCGGCGCGAACGCAGCCTGGTCGTCCTGGCGTTGATGATAGCGCTCAACCGCGCCGACGAATTCAAGATGCATGTGCGCGCCGCTTTCAACAACGGGCTGACCAGGGACGACATCAAAGAAGTCATCCTGCAATGCGCCATCTACGTCGGCGTGCCGGCGGCGAACTCGGCGTTTCATCAGGCGGAGGAAGTCTTCGCCGCTATGGAGACGAAATAATGCGTTGGCTTCTTGCGCTGATTGTCCTCGCCCTCGCTCTTCCCGCCGAGGCGCAGACCTATCCGCAGCGTCCGGTGCGGCTGGTGCTGGGCTTCGGCCCGGGCGGTGTTGCCGACATCGTCGCGCGCACCGTGGCGCCGAAACTGGGCGATGCCCTGGGCCAGCAGGTGGTCGTCGACAACCGGCCGAGCGCCGGTGGCATCGTCGCCGCCGAGGCGGTGGCCAAGGCCGAGCCCGACGGCCACACCCTGCTGCTGATCAGCGGCGGCAACGCGGTCAGCTCCTCGCTCTACAAGTCTCTGAGCTACGACCCGATCAACGATTTCGCCATGGTTTCCAGCCTCGGCTTCTTCGACCTGGCCATCGTCGTCGATCCGGCCTCGCCGGTCGTCTCGCTCAAGGAACTGATCCAGTCGGCAAAGGACAAGCCCGGCACGATCAACGTCGGCACCATCGGCATCGGCAGCACGCAACACCTCTCGGCGGAGCTGTTCCGCAGCCTTGCCGGCATCAACGTGGTGATCGTCAACTACCGCGCTACGCCCGCCGTGATGTTGGCCCTCAAGGGCGGCGAGGTGCAGGTGGCGGTCGAGTTCCTGGCGCCGCTGGCCGGACAGATAAAGTCGGGCGCGGTCCGGGCGCTGGGTGCCACCAATACCAAACGCTCACCCATGCTGCCGGACGTGCCGACGGTCAGCGAGAGCGGCCTCGCCGGCTACGAGGCGACGTCGTGGAACGGCGTCGCGGCGCCGGCTAGGACGCCTGCCACGGTGATCCAGCGCCTGAATCAGGAGCTGGTGAAGATCGTCGACATGCCGGACGTCAAGGCAAGGCTGCTGGAGCTGGGGGTGGAGGCGCGCGGCAGCACGCCGGAGTGGCTGCGCGGCTATTTCCGCTCCGAATCCGAGAAGTGGGGCCAGGTCATCGCCAGGGCCGGCATCGAGAAGCAGTGAAGTCCTGTCAGCCGCCGGTCGCCAATCCGCGTAAGCCGACATACCGGCCGCCAGCCGGCGCCTGCGATGCGCATTGCCACGTCTTCGGCCCGGCTGACCGCTTCCCCTACGCGCCGGGCCGCAGCTATACCCCGCCCGATGCGGGCAAGGACCGGCTCGCCGCCCTGCACGCGCATCTAGGCCTGTCGCGGGCGGTAATCGTCCATCCCAACTGCCACGGCACCGACATGGCGGTGACGCTCGACGCCATCGCCTCGAGCGGCGGGCGTTGGAAGGGTGTCGCCGTAGTCGATGGCGGCATCACCGACAAGGAGCTGGAGCGGCTCGACAGGGGTGGCATCTGCGGCATCCGCTTCAATTTCGTCGCCCATCTCGGTGGTACGCCCGACCTTGACGTGTTCGACGCCCTGCTCGAACGTATCCAGCCGCTCGGCTGGCATGTGGTCCTGCATCTCGACGCCCAGGATGTGCCGGAGCACGCGGCACGCATCGACCGCATCAAGGTACCCTTCATCATCGACCATATGGGCCGCGTGCAGGCCAAGAACGGGCTTCACCAGAAGCCCTTCGAGACGCTGCTTGAGCTGATGAGAAACCCCAATGCCTGGGTGAAGGTCTGCGGGCCGGAGCGCTGCTCGTCTTCCGGGCCACCCTTCCGCGACGCCATCCCCTTCGCCCAACGCCTGATCGAGCTGGCGCCGGACCGTGTCCTCTGGGGTACGGATTTTCCGCATCCCAACATCGCCGGCGCGATGCCGGACGACGGCGACCTCGTCGACCTCTTCGCCGAAGCCGTCACCGACGACGGTTTGCGCCGCCGAATTCTCGTCGACAATCCCCAGCGCCTCTACCGTTTCACCGCCTGAGGGCACCATCATGAGCACCAGCTTCACCTTCATCGGCTTCGGCGAGGCGGGCCAGCATATCGCCCGCGGTCTCAAGGGAGCCGGCGCCGGCCCGATCCGCTGCTACGACATCCTGTTCGACAAAGGCGGCGAAGGAGCCGGACGTATCAGGGCTCGCGCGGCGGAGATCGGCGTCACCGCCTGCGCCAGCAGCGCCGAGGCTGTGAAGGGCAGCGCCGTAGTCGTGGCCGCCGTCACCGCCTCGTCGGCGCAGAACGCCGCCACGGCGGCGGCGACAGCGCTGGCTACCGGCCAGACCTACATGGACATCAACTCCTGCTCGCCGGCAGTCAAGAAGTTGGCGGCGGCTGCTGTCGAAGCTGCGGGGGCAAGGTTCGTCGAGGCGGCGGTCATGGAATCCGTGCCGCCGCACGGGCACAAGGTGCCTATGCTGCTGGCCGGTACGGCCGCGGCGGCACTGGCTGGCACGCTCAAGACCTTCGGCATGCGGGTCGAGGCGGTAGGCGAAAAGGTGGGGGATGCCTCGTCGATCAAGCTACTGCGCAGCGTGCTGATCAAGGGCCTCGAATCGCTGATGCTGGAATCGCTCTATGTCGCCTCCAATCTCGGTGTGGCCGACCGGGTCCTGGCCTCGATGAAGCAGACTTACCCGGAGATGGACTGGCCGAAGGTCGCCGATTATCTGGTCGGCCGCACGGCGGTGCACGGTGTGCGCCGCGAAGCCGAGATGCGCGAGGCTGCGCGCATGCTCCGCGATGTCGGCTTCGAGCCGCTGATGGCCGAGGCGACGGCCAACCGCATCGGCTGGTGCGCCAAGACGCTGGCTGGGCACCGCTGGGAGAAGGGCTTGCCGACGGCCGCGGATGTTTTCGAGGCGCTCAACGGCCGGGTCACCAAGCGCCCGGCGGCCTGATCTCGTTCTAGGTTGCGCTTCCGGGTGAGAGCTTGCGCTGCACGCGGCCGTCGAAACGCGCCACGTTGACCACGACGCGCTGATGCGTACCGTCGCCGATCGGCTCGCGCTCGTCCTGCGCCGCGACCTTGAAGGTGAGGGTACGGCCATCGACCGCGATGAGCTCGGCTGTCGCCCGTACCCGCATGCCGACCGGTGTTGCGGCGAAGTGGCGCACGTCGAGATGGATGCCGAGGCTCTGGTGCCCCGGCGGCAGCAGGTGATCGACCGTGGCAAGCGCCGCCGCTTCGATGACGTTGATCATCACCGGCGTCGCCAGCACCGCCACCATGCCGCTGCCCACCCGCGGGGCGGTGTGCTCGGGACCGACCAGCAGGTCGGCCGAGCCGGTGAGGCCGGGCTTCAGATTCGATAGATCGATCACGCCGGCACTATAGCGGCTGAGCCGGCCCCCGGCAGTCCAGTCTTTGTCGTTTCTCGCTCGCCTCAGGGACGCTAGGGTAGGCTCCGCTTTCGGGGAGAAGCGCAGCCTCCATGACCGATTCCAAGAACAAGCCGCCTATCGGCCTTTCGCGCCAGCTGGTCAGCTATGGCGACAAGGCCTTCTCCCTCTACATGCGGCGCTCCTTCGCCAGCTCGATGGGCTATCTGCCCGAGACGCTGTCGAAACCGGTGGTCGGCATCGCCAACTCGGCCAGCGGCTTCAACAACTGTCATCGCCATTTCCCGGAGCTGCTCGAGGCGGTGAAGCGTGGTGTGCTGCAGGCGGGCGGATTGCCGATCGATTTTCCGACCGTGTCGCTGGGCGAGGCGTTCCTCAATCCTACCAGCCTGATGTTCCGCAACCTGATGGCCATGGACGTCGAGGAGATGGTCCGCGCCCAGCCGATGGACTCGGTCGTGCTGATGGGCGGCTGCGACAAGACGGTACCGGCCCAGCTCATGGGGGCGGTCTCCGCCAACCTGCCGGCCATCTACCTGGTCGGCGGGCCGATGATGACCGGCCGGCATAAGGGCGAGCGGCTGGGTGCGTGCACGGATTGCCGGCGCTTCTGGGCGAGCTACCGCGCCGGCAAGGTCAGCGACGCCGAGATTCATCAGGTCGAAGGACGGCTCGCGACCACCGCCGGCACCTGTGCCGTGATGGGCACGGCGAGCACCATGGCCTGTATCACCGAGACGCTTGGCATGATGCTGCCGGGGACCGCAGCCATCCCCGCCGTGCACGCCGACAGGCTGCGCGCCGCCGAGGCGACGGGAATCGCGGCGGTGCGCCTGGCGCAGACGCGCATCACGCCGGATCGCATCGTCACCCGGAAGTCCGTCGAGAATGCCGTCCGGGTGCTGATGGCGCTGGGCGGCTCGACCAACGCCGTGATCCACCTGACGGCCGTAGCCGGCAGGGCTGGGATCGATATCCCCCTGACCTGGCTCAACGAGCTCAGCGACAGCACGCCCGTGCTGGTCAATCTCAAGCCGACCGGCAGTAACTACATGGAAGACTTCTACGCCGCCGGCGGCATGAGCGGCGTCTTGCGCGAGCTCAAGCCGCTCCTCCACCTCGACTGCCTGACCGTGACGGGCGAAACGCTGGGTGAGCGCATGGCGGCCGACGCCGATGTCTATATCGACCCGGCGGTGATTCGCCCGACACAGGACCCGATCGAGCCGGTCGGCGGGCTGGTGGCCTTGTTCGGCTCGCTGGCGCCCCAGGGCGCCATCTTCAAGCGCTCTGCCGCCGACAAGGCGCTGTTCGAGAGCGAGGGGCGGGCCGTTGTCTTCTCCTCGCTCGACGATCTGGCGGCGCGGATCGACGATCCCAACCTCGACGTCAACGCCAACGATATCCTGGTCCTGCAGAACGCCGGGCCGACCAGCGGCACGGGCATGCCCGAGGCAGGCTACTTGCCGATCCCCGGCAAGCTGGCCCGCGCCGGGGTCAAGGACATAGTGCGTATCTCGGACGCCCGCATGAGTGGCACCGCCTTCGGCTCGATCGTCCTGCATGTGACCCCGGAATCCGCGGCCGGCGGGCCCTTGGCCCTGGTGCATTCCGGCGACCGTATCCGCCTGAGCATCAAGGAGCGCAGGCTCGACCTGCTGGTCGACGAGGCCGAGCTCAAGCGGCGGCGCGCCGCCTGGGAGCTGCAGGCGAAGCAGCGGTCGCAGCCGCAGCGCGGCTATGCCCAGCTCTACCAGGAGCACGTGCTGCAGGCCGACAAGGGCTGCGATTTCGACTTTTTGCGGGCAGCCGGGCGATGAGCGAGACGCTGCTCGAGGCGGACGATCTGCACACCTACTACGGCCCCAGCCACATCCTGCGCGGCGTCAGCTTCAAGGTACGACGCGGCGAGGCTCTCAGCCTGATGGGCCGCAACGGCATGGGCAAGACGACGACGTTGCGCAGCCTGGTCGGGCTGACTGCGCCGCGGCGCGGGCGCGTGGCGCTGCGTGGCCGCGACGTGACCGGACGGCCGCCGCATGAGATCGCCCGTCAGGGCGTCGCCCTGGTGCCGGAAGGCCGCGGTATCTTTCCCAATCTGACGGTTCGCGAGCATCTTCTCATGGCGGCACGCGTGGGAACCGACGGCCGCCGCGACTGGGATCTGCCCCGCGTGCTGGGGCTTTTCCCCCGGCTGGCCGAACGCGCCGACAACTACGGCAACCAGCTCTCGGGCGGCGAGCAGCAGATGCTGACCATCGGCCGCGCTTTGATGACCAACCCCGACCTGCTGATGCTCGACGAGGCGACCGAAGGCCTTGCCCCGTTGATCCGGCGGGAGATCTGGCACGTCATCCAGCGCATCAAGGCGGCCGGCATCGCCACGATCATCGTCGACAAGGATATCCGGGCGCTGAGCGCGGTCAGCGACCGCAGCGTGATCATCGCCAAGGGCCGTATCGTGTTCGAAGGCACGACGGCCGAGCTGGCGGCCCAGCCCGACATCGCCGCGAAGCACCTCGGCGTCTGAAAAAGAAAACGGCGGCCGGGCGAACCCGGCCGCCGCTCGCAAGAGAGCTGGTTACTCCCCGCCGCCGGCGTCGAAACCTGCCGCCTTGAGGGCCGCGAGGCGGGCCTGCTGCCAGTGCTTGGCGAAGGCCGCCTCGTCCGCCGGGGCGCCACGCCCCGCCGCGGTCCAAGCCTGGGCCAGCGTGTCCTGGCGCTTGATCAGCCGGTCGTTGTGCGCCTGATGCTCCGGCTTCCATACGCCGGCCTCCTTGTAATAGCGGATGGCGCCCTCGTGCACCGGCACGACCCAGTCGAAGATCTGGCGCTTGATGTCCCAGCCGTTGTTGCCGGGGGCTGCGGCCTTGTACTCGTCGAAATAGATGACCATGGCCTTGGTCATGTTGTAGGCGAGATCTACGGGCTGCCGGTCATAGGCGATGAGGATCGGGTAAGGGTAGGTTGCCGCCTCGACCGGGCTGTCCTTGGACATCGTCGCGCCCTCGGTTCCCATGAAGGGTACGAAGAACGGCGCGATCTTCTTGACGCGCTCCCAACCGGCCTTGTCCTTGTGATCCATGGTCGGGTACTGCACGCCCCGTGCCGACGAGGCGAGCTGGTAAAGCGGGCCTGAGATGGTAGAGGAGAACGCAGCGTCGACCTGGTTGTTGATCATGCCGGTCATCGCCGCACCGAAGCCGCCGAACTCGACCTTCTGCACGTCGTTCCAGGTCAGGTTGGCGAAGGCGAGCAGCGCCGTGATGTTCTGATTGAGGGAGGGCGCGCCGACGACCCAAGCGACGCGCTTGCCCTTGAGGTCCGCCATGGTCTTGATGTTGGCGTCCTTGGCCGTCGCGATGGTGAGCAGCGCATCCGAGTTGTTGAGGATCAGCATGCGCAGCTTCTGCGGGCCCCAGTCTTTGGCGCCGAAATCGTCCAGTCCTTCCTGGGCGAGATACGAGCCGCCTACGCCGTTAGCTGAGAAATGCACCTTGTCCTCGCGCAAGGGGAGGTTGCGCGAGACGTCGTTCTTGCCGGGCAGGACGCGCAGGTTGACGTTAGCCTTGTTCTTCAGCGCATTGCCGATGGCCACGGCCTGGTTGTAGCCGCCGGAGCCGACGTCGTAGGCGGTCCAGGCGAGGGTCCCTGGCAGCCTGACATCTTGCGCTGCCGCCGGAGCGGCGATGGCCAGCACGCCGCACAAGGCGAGAGGCAGGCCGAGTTTAGCGAAGCTCGCAGTCATGCGTTTTCCTCCCTTGCATTAATCGTTCAAGACGTGGCGGACGGTCCCTGGGCAGCGGGTGCCGCGGGCCGGTGTTGCCGGATCAACAGGATAGCCGGTATGGCGAGCGCCGTCGCCAGGAGAGCCAACTCGACATGGCCGAGGCCGACCCCCGGACCGCCGGGAACGGCAAAGAGCAGCCCGGAAACGAAGAGCAGAACACGGGCCAGCATGCCGCGGGGCGAGCCTTCCGCCGGACCGACGCCGATGAGATAGCCCTGTATGGCAGCACCGATGAACAGAATGCCGACAATGGCCGTAACCGTAACGATGACGATCTCCTCTAGCGGCCCCCGCAGGATCAGCGCCGGGTTGAGCACGAAGAAGAACGGCACGAAATACATCACGCTGCCCATGCGCATGGCCTCGAAGCCGACGGCGAACGGGCTGCAGCGTGCGATCGGCGCCGCGGCGAAGGAAGCGAGCGCCACCGGCGGCGTGATGAACGAGACCATGCCCCAATACATTATGAACAGGTGTACGGCGAGCGGGTCCATGCCGGCCTTGACCAGAGGCGGCGCCAGCACGATCGCCAGAAAGATGTAGCAGGCGGTGACCGTCATCCCCATGCCGAAAATGAAGCTGGTGACGGCACCCATGACCAGCAAGACGAACGGCGCATTGCCGGCTAGATAGACCAGGTCATTGGCCAGCGTGCCGGCAAGGCCTGTGACCGAGAAGGCACCGATAATGAAGCCGACGCCGGCCAGGATGGCGACGATCTCCGCCAGACCCCGGCCGGTCGCGGCGATGTAGTCGAGGAACCGCGTCACGTTCATCCGATGCCGAGGCATGCACTGGTTGATCACGAGCAAGAGCCCGGTGGCGTAGTACGGCGCCAGCGCTTCCTGCTTTTCGTTGATCATGAAATAGATCAGCACGGCGAAGACGGCGATGTAGACCCAGCCTTCCCGGAGCGTCGGGCCGAGCTTCGGCAGTTCGGCAGGCGACATGCCCTGGAGGTTGCGCCGCGCGGCGTAGGCGTCGACCTGGACCATCAGGCCGAAATAGAAAAGCAGGGCCGGGATGGCCGCAGCCAGCGCGATCTCGCCGTAGGAGATCCCGAGGAACGAGGCCATGACGAAGGCCGTCGAGCCCATGACCGGCGGCATCAGCACGGCACCCGTCGAGGCCACGGCCTCGACCGCCCCTGCGTATTTCGGGGTAAAGCCCGTGCGCTTCATCGCCGGGATGGTGACGACGCCGCTCGAGATCACGTTCGAGATGACGCTACCGCTGATCGAACCCTGCAGCGCGCTGGAGACGATGCCGACCTGCGCCGCACCGCCGCGAATGTGCCCGACCAGCGCGAAGGCGACGTCGTTGAAGAACTTGCCACCGCCGGTGTGGTTGAGGGCTACGCCGAAGACGATGAAGCCGACGACCAGCTCGCCGAAAGCCCGCATCGGTATGCCGAACGCGCTCTCGGCGCTCAGCACGTGATAGGCGATGGTATCGGGCAGGGTCTGCGAAAGCCCGGCGATCGGCCCGGGCATCTTGTCGGCCACCACAGGATAGAGGGAAACGATGACGATGATAACGGCGATGGGCAGTCCGCCCGTGCGCCGTACCGCTTCGATGACCAGTAGCCAGAGCACGCCACTCATCGCGATGGCGACGACCGGCGCGCTGTACTCCCAGCCCTGAGCCAGGATGCGCTCGCCGTTCCAGGCGAAGTAGCCGCCGGCGGCAAGACACAGGAATGCCGCCAGCAGGTCGTACCACGCCAGGGAGGTTCCCCGCTGCGGGCTGAGCGGGTAGGCAAGGTAGGCCAGGGGCAGCGTGAAGGCCGCGAGGAGATAGAGATAACGGTTCTCGATCAGCGTGAACTTGACGAGGAAGCCGAGATTGAGCAGCTGGTTCAGCACCAGGAGGTTGACGACAAGGGTGAGCAGGGCGAAGAGCCAGAGCAGCGGTCCGCGCAGCTCGCGATAGGGAAGCTCTTCGACCATTTGCTGGTCGGGCGCAGGGCCGTGTGGTGGAACCGGATCCGTGGCGGGCGCCATGGTCGGGCGATGTCTCCCCGTCTTCCTGTTCTTGTCTTGTCGTGCTTGCGGTCGCTTCGGCTTGCGAGCGCAGTTTCGCCA
>VGEI01000103.1 GCA_016869415.1 Alphaproteobacteria bacterium | reverse complement strand
TGGCCGCCGGGTTCATGGTGACGGCATCGAAGCAGCGGCGCATCGCCTCCGTCCCGGTCATCTGCGCGACGTGCAGTCCCATATGCGCGACATCGAGCATGTCGGCCCGGCCAAGGGGATACCAGGGGTCCATGACGCAATCGTGGCCGAAAGCGACAGGTAGGCCTGCGTCCATCAGCTCCGGCACGCGCGTCATGCCGCGGCGCTTGGGGTAGGTGTCGTGGCGGCCCTGCAGCGTGATGTTGATCAGCGGGTTCGCGACAACACCGAGCCGGGCCTCGGCCAGCAGCGGAATGAGTTTGCTGACATAGTAGTTGTCCATCGAGTGCATGGAGGTGAGGTGTGAGCCGGTTACGCGTCCTTGCAGGCCGATGCGCAGGGTCTCGGCCGCCAGGGTCTCGACGTGGCGCGACAGCGGGTCGTCGCTCTCGTCGCAGTGGATGTCGACAAGCAGACCGCGCTCGGCAGCGATCTCGCACAGCGCGCGGACCGAGGCGGCGCCATCGGCCATGGTGCGCTCGAAATGCGGAATTCCGCCGACCACGTCGACACCGCGCTCAAGCGCGCGCCGCAAATTGTCCGGCGCGCCGGCAGAACGCAGGTAGCCGTCCTGGGGAAAGGCGACGAGCTGCAGGTCAAGAAACGGCCTCATGATCCGCCGCACGTCAAGCAGGGCTTCGACAGCAAGAAGCCGCGGCTCGCAGATATCGACATGGCTGCGGATGGCGAGGATGCCTTGCGACACCGCCAGGCGGCAGTAACGCAGGGCGCGCTCGCGGATCGCCTCTACCGTCAGCGATGGCTTGAGCTCGCCCCACAGGGCAATGCCCTCGAGGAGCGTACCCGACCGGTTGAGCCGCGGCATGCCGAGAGTGAGCGTCGAATCCATATGGAAATGGGCGTCGACGAAGGGGGGAATAGCCAGGTTCCCGTGCGCCTCGATCTCGGCGGGCGCCTGCGCCGCTAGCGCCGGGCCGACAACGGCAATACGCCCACCCTCGATTCCGATATCGATGCCGGTTCGGCCGTCTGGCAGACTGGCGCCGCGAATGATCAGATCCATGCCGTGCTCCGTTGAAGGCAGAGGCGACCGTCTCGTGCGCCGCGCATTCTAGAGACGGTGTGCACGGAACGGAATTTGCTTTCAGCTGGCACTAGGCGCCCTATGGCGAAGACGGACAGGCACGGCGTATGACGGTGGCGGGACGGCTGGCGATCGCGATAGTGGGGGCGGGGGCCTGCGGCACGCTGCTCGGCGTGCGCCTGCTAAGGCAGGCAGGGCTGCCGGTCGACATCGCGCTGATCGAACGTGCCGCCGAGTTCGGCCGTGGTGCGGCCTACGCCAGCCCCAACCCCGACCACACGCTCAACGTCATGGCGCACATGATGGGCGGCGAGGCCGAGGCAGACACGGACGGGTTCATCCGCTGGCAGGCGCAAGACGCGGGCCTGGCCGATCCCGCTGCGATCCGCAACGACTATCCATCCCGCTGGCAGTACGGCACCTACCTGCAGCACCTTCTGGCGCAGGCCGAGCGCGAATGTCCCGGCCGCCTGCGCCGCCTGCGCGGCGAGGTGCAGGAAATCTCCCAGCTGGGAGTCTCGCGTTACGCGCTGCGTCTCGCCGATGGCGGCATTGTCGAGGCCGATATCGTGGCGCTCTGTCTGAGCAATCTCGATCCCGCACCGTTTCTGCCGCAAGGGACACCGCGTTGCATCGACGATCCCTGGCGCCCGGGCACGCTGGAGCGAATCGGCCCGGCGGATCGGTTGCTGATCGTCGGCACCGGCCTCACCATGGTCGATACCGTGCTCGACCTGCTGGCCCGGGGACATACCGGCCCGATCACCGCGGTGTCGCGCCATGGATTCCTGCCGCTCGAAGATGCAATGCCGGTGCCCTATGCCGATTTCTTCGCGCCGGGGATCGCCTCGCGCGGCATCCTGGCCGTGATGCAAAACCTGCGGCGCGAAGTCGGGGATGCCGCCAAGAACGGCATCGGCTGGCACTCCGTGGTCGAGGCGTTCCGCGTCCATACCTCGGCCATCTGGAAACGTCTCGACGAGGTCAATCGCCACCGCTTCCTGCGCCATCTGCGCAGCCTGTGGTTTGTGCACCGGCATCGCCTGCCACCGCGGCACATGCGCCGGCTCGACGCGCTGCGCGAGGCCGGACGGCTCGGTATCATGGCCGGCCGCATCGTGGAGCTGGTGCCGGGCGCCGACGCGGTGCGCGTGACGCTGCGCCGCCGTGGCCGGGCGGCGGAGGAGACGGTGACGGTGGACCGGGTTGTCAACTGCACCGGCCCGGAAAGCGACTACGCACGAAGCCCCATGGCGCTGGTGCAGTCGCTGGTCGCGCAAGGGCTGGGCCGGCCGGATGCCTATCGACTCGGCCTCGACATCGACGAGGACTTCACACTGCTGCGCGCCGACGGCAGGCGCGCCGAGGGCTTGGTCACGCTGGGACCGCCGACCCGAGGCCGGTTCTGGGAAGTGACCGCCGTGCCCCATCTCAGGCGGCAGGTCGAGGCCTTCGTGGCGCGGCTGGTTGCCTCTCACACGGCTTCAGGCGGAACGAAGCCCTGGCGTTGAGCGCTCTCTGCGCACGCTGGCATGGCAATTGCTCCGCTTATAGCGTATTCGCTACAATTGCATATTCGCCGAGGAGGGACACATGCGCAGCTCACCGTCACGCGATCTCCAGTTCTCCCGCCGCAATTTCCTGGCCGGCGCCGGTGCGGCCTCGCTGATGGCGGGTACGGCACATGCCCAGACAGCGCAGAAATCGACGCTGGCCTACGGCAGCACAGGCTACACTTGGGCGACGACCTTCCTGGCCGAGGCTCTCGAGACCTGGAAGGCGAGCGGCGTCGACCTCTCGGTCTTCGATTTTCCCACCGGCCGCGAATCGATGCAGGCCCTGCTCGGCGGCTCGGCAGATTTCTCGACTTCGACGGATACGCCCTTCGTCTTCGCCGCACTCCAGGGTCTCAAGCCCGTGGTGCTGATCAACTACAGCCGCTACACCCACGACATGAAGATCACGATCCGCAAGGAAGGACCGATCGACTCCAGCAAGCCGGCCAGCCTCAAGGGGCGCAAAGTGGCGACCCGTGTCGGCACCAGCGGCCAGTACATGCTGGCGAAGTACCTGGAGATGGGCGGCCTCACCCTCAAGGATGTGACGGTCATCGACCTGTCGCCCAACGATATGTCGGTCGCTCTGATTCGCGGCGATATCGACGCCTTCGCCTGGACCGGGCAGGCGGCGAATGCGGCCGATAAACAGTCCGGCGGCAAGACGACGGTGATGAATCAGGACGGCCTGGAGAAGTATTTCCAAAGCCACCAGACGATCCTCACCTCGGAGAAAGTGATCAAGGAGAAGCCGCAGTTGCTGGACGCGGCGGTGCGCGCCATCTTCGCCGCCGAGGACTACATGGCCAGGGACGTCAACTGGGCGCAGAAGATCGCGGCGCGGGTGCGCACCACCCCGGAGGAGGTCAAGTCGGCGACCGAGTCGTTCCAGTTCCGCATCGAATTCACGCCGCGCTTTCTCGACGACCTGGTCGCCCAGGCCGAGTGGGCCATCTCGGCGGGAGTGGCGCGCCGGCCGTCGCAGGATCTGCGCGCCCTGTTCACCAGCCTGATTCACGCCGGGCCGGTCCGTAAGTACCGCCCTGACCGGGTGACGTTGACCGGCGTGTAACAGATGTGGATCCGGGGGCGTGCAGCCCCCGGCTGCTCTCGCTATAGTCCTGCGCAATTTCCATGTCGCCTGCTCCGCCGCTGATCGAGGCGTCGTCAGTCACACAGATATTCGCCGCCAGCGATGGCGAGCCGTCCTGGGCTCTCAAGAATGCCTCGCTCGCCGTCGCTCCGGGCGAGTTCGTCTGCATCATCGGGCCGTCCGGCTGCGGCAAGAGCACCCTGCTGCACATGATCGCCGGGTTTCTCACTCCCACGGAGGGGAGCCTGCGCTTCCGCGGCCGGCCGATCGAAGCGCCCGGCCCGGAGCGCGGCGTCGTCTTCCAGGAGTATGCGCTGTTTGCCTGGATGACGGTGCGGCAGAACGTCGAGTTCGGCCTGAAGATGCGTGGCATCGGCAAGGCCGAACGCCGGGACAAGGCCCGGCGCTTCCTCGATGTCGTCGGTCTGGCGAAGATGGCGGATCGCTACCCGCACGAACTCTCGGGCGGCATGCGCCAGCGGGTTGCCGTGGCCCGCGCCCTGGTCAACGAGCCCGAGGTCCTGCTGATGGACGAGCCCTTCGCGGCGGTCGACGCCATCACGCGCGCCACGTTGCAGGACGAGTTGCTGCGCCTGTGGCAGGAATTCCGCATCAGCGTGGTCTTCATCACGCACAATATCGACGAGGCGATCTTTCTCGGCGAGCGCATCGTGGTGATGTCCGCGCATCCGGGCACGATCCGCAGCGAGGTGCGGATCGATCTGCCCTATCCGCGGGACCGCGGCTCGGCGGAGTTTGCGCGCCTCTACGCCCGGATCGGCGCTGAGCTGTACGGCAAGGGGAAGGAGACACGATGAGCAGCGCAACCCCGGAGACCGCCATGGCGGGCGGCGACGCGCACGCCCGCGAGCTCGAAACCCGTTTCCGCCTTGCCCTCAAGGCGCAGAAACGCCGCGCCGTGATGATGCGCGTCGGCCTCAACATCGCCGGCATCGTTCTTGCCATCGTCCTGTGGGAGGTCACGCGTTTCCTGCCGGGCGTGAACGAGGTTCTGTTTCCTCCGCCTTCGATCGTGATCGCCGAAGCCATCCCGATGATCGCCTCGGGCGAAATCCCCAACAACATTCTGGTCAGCTTGAAACGGGCTGGCGGCGGATTCGTCATCGCGGCCCTGCTCGCGGTCGTGGTCGGCGTGCTGACGGCCCGCCTGCCTGTATTCAATTTCCTCACCGAGCCGCTTCTCCACGGCTCGCGGTCGCTGCCGGCCATCGCGCTTGTGCCGCTCTCGGTGCTGTGGTTCGGCATCGGCGAAGCGGCGAAGATCGCCCTGGTCTGCTGGGGTGCTTTCTTTCCGATCTGGGTCAACACTTTCATCGGGGTCCGCGACGTACATCCAATCTATCTGCGCTCGGCTGCCTGCCTTGGGGCGGGCCGCGTGCAGACCCTGCTCTGGGTGGTCCTGCCGGCGGCGCTGCCCATGATCCTGGCCGGTCTGCGGCAGTCCATCGCCATTTCGCTGATTGTGCTGGTAGCCGCCGAACTGTCTGGCGCCACGGCGGGCGTCGCCTACATGATGTCGATGGGCCATCAGCTGTTTCGCGTCGACGTCATGTTTATCGGCCTGTTCCTGCTGGCCGCACTCGGCTTCCTCGCCGACCGGCTGTTCGTGGCCCTCACGCGCAAGCTGTTCCCCTGGTATGCCAGCAGCCACTGATCCGGCTTCTATTGTCCTGCGCGGCGGCACCGTCCTGACCCTGGACGGGCAGGGACGCCGCACCACCGCCATTGCCATCCGTGGCGACCGCATTGTGGCCGTCGGCGATGACTCCATAATCGCGCCGCTGATCGGGCCGGCGACCCGCATCGTCGAGCTCGACGGCCGTACGGTGATCCCCGGCTTCAACGACGCGCACGCCCACATGGACCGCGAGGGCCTCAAGCTCCGGCGCCTGTCGCTCGCCGGATGCCGGTCCATCGCCGACATCGTCGGGCGCATCGCCAGCGCGGCGCGGACACTCCAGCCCGGCGAATGGATCGTCACGATGCCGGTGGGCGAGCCGCCGCATTATTTCGACCCCCTGAAGACTCTCGCCGAAGGCCGCTTGCCCAACCGCCACGAGCTTGACCGCGCGGCGCCGGCCAATCCGGTCTATATCCAGGGCGTGTTCGGCAACTGGGGCAAGCCGCCCGGCTATTCGGCACTGAACTCGCGCGCCCTCGCGCTCAACGCCGTTACCCGGGACACACGACCCCGCTACAGTGGGATCGAGATCGAGAAGGACGCATCAGGCGAGCTGACGGGCATCATCGTCGAGAGCAACCCGCGCCCCGCGGTGGAATTCGATCTCCTGCGCGCCGTGCCGCGCTTCACGCTCGACGACCGAGTCGAAGGTATCGTTGACTCCATGCGTATCTACAACGCGGTTGGCACGACCAGCGTCTACGAGGGGCACGGTGTGTCAGCCGCAACGCTGGCGGCCTATCGCCGCCTCTGGGAGGCCAGAAGGCTGACCGTGCGTACGGCGCTGGTGTTGAGTCCGACCTGGGCCGATTTCGCCGAAGCGACACGGGCCTGCCGCGACTGGCTGGCCTTCGCCCGCGGGCGTGGCTTGGGCGATGAATGGCTGTCTGTCTCCGGCGTGCATATCGCCTGGGGCGGCAGCCGGGTGCTGGCGGACATAGCCCGGGCCGACCTACCCAACACGGGCTGGTCGGGCTTCGTCGAGCAGGCTAATTCGCCATCGGAGTTCCGCGACTACTGTTTCCTGCTGGCCGAGAACGACCTGCGTCTCAACGTCATTGTCTCGGACCAGCTGCACGAGGTGATGCCGATCCTTGAGGAGGTCGCGGCACGCCATCCCCTTGCGGCGAGGCGCTGGGTGATTCAGCACGTCGCCCGCTCGCGGCGTACCGATCTGGAGAGGCTCAAGGCTCTCGGCCTGATCGTCACCACGATTCCCGTCTATTTCTTGTGGAAAGGCGGCCAGTGGTATCTCAACGATGCTGATGGCGGCGACAGCGTCGTGCCGCATCGCGATCTCCTCGATCTCGGGATTCCTACCGCAACCGCGACCGACAACATTCCCTACGACCCGTTCTTCACCCTGTGGGCGATGACCGCGCGGCAGGAACGTACGACGGGACGCGAGGTCGGTCCGCGGCAGCGCATCGGCAATGAGGAGGCGCTGCGCATGCTCACCGTGGCGGCCGCGCACCTGACCTTCGAGGAAGACCGGAAAGGCCCGCTGCGGCCCGGTAATTTCGCCGACCTCGCGGTGCTCTCCGCCGACCCAACAGCCGTAGCGCCCGCGGATCTGCTGACCATCCGTGCCGCGTTGACGCTTGTCGGCGGCCGGATCGTTCACGACGCGGCAGGCCTGCCGTCCTCCTAGGGAATCGTTTGACAGTCAGCTGAGCGGCTTGGGCCTCGAAGCCATGATGCGGCCGTAGCAGGCCTGGAGCGTGGTGCGCTGGCCGACGACGCGCGTGCGTGCATCGAGATGGGCGACGCGCAGCTCGCCGCTCTCACGATAGAGGAAGACGTCGAGGAAGCAGGTCTCGGAGGCGAAGCGCCAGATCTCGGCGACGCCGTCGCGGCGCACGAAGACCGATTCGCCCATCCAGTCGCGCAGCGTTTCGCCGCGCAGGCCGACGAGCCGGCGCGGATCCTCCGGCGGCACGGTCGGCAGGGGCTCGGGTGCCCGTGGCAGGGCGGCCAGGGAGGGGGTGGCCTCGTTCTCGCTCGGTGGCGGGGGCCAGGACGATTCGCTGCGTTCCGGTACGACGCTAGTGGCAGTCGGGCGTTCGCCGCCGCCAGCGCAGGCTGCGAGCCCTGTCAGCAGGATGAGGAGCGCCGCGTGCGCTGGAATGCGCATCGGTCGCTGTCTCAGAAGCGGAAGCGGCGGATCAGGAGCCGCTGGTCGTTCCGTAGGCCGGCTCAGGCTCAGCGGCCGCGCTCGCCGCGGCAGCCGGCCGGCGCGGCCCGACATGCACCTCGCCGGAGATCTCGCCGCCCGGCTCGATCTCGATCTGGCCGTAGGTGATCTTGCCGCTGAGCTTGCCGGTCGAGCGGATGAACAGCCGCTCGCGCACGGAAATAGTTCCCTCGAAACGCCCGGCGATGTCGGCCGATTCGATTTCCGCCGTGCCCTTGAAGTGGCCGGTCTCGGCGATCTCGATGACCCGGCTCTCGCTCAGCGCGGCCTCGACCCGGCCTTCGACGACCAGCCGTTCGCACGAAGTGATCTGGCCGGAGAGCACGATGTCGCGGCCGACGATCAGCTTCTTGCTTTCGGCGGGTCTGTCGCTGCCGCTGGCCGGGCGGGGCGGCTGCTGAGCCCAGTTCACGCCGCCGCGGCCGAGGAGCGGCGCGGTCGGCTTGGCAAAGGCGGCGCCGGCCGGCGGTACCGGCGCGGTCGGTGCCATGGGGCGCGAGGTCGGCTTGGAAGCCGACAGGGCGTCGCTGGCCGCGGCGTCGTCAGCGGAAATCTCCGGCTTCATCTCGTTCTCATCCTCTCGCTTGCGACGGAACATGGCGTCGTTTTCTCCTTCGCTTCAGCCGTCACGCGGAGCGGTCCGCTCCATGCTCCCGATCCATGACATCACCTGGTGCGTCAGGGCAGCAGCCGCAACCAGCGGCGCCACCAGATTGACCAGGGGAATTGTCGAAATGAAGGCAACGGCCGCGCCCGAGAGAAAAATCCTGGCCCGGCGATTGCGCCGGAGCAGGCGCCGCGCCGCCGGGTCGAGTCGGCGTTGGGCCACCATCTCGAAATATTCCCGGCCCAAAAGATAGCCATTGAGCATATAGAACACCACCAGATTTATGCCGGGAATCAGATAAATCGGCAGCGCCAGCAGGTTCAGCGCCAGGGCCAGGGCGATCAGCCGCAGGGCGCTGATCAGCTGCTCGGCGAGAGCGACGGGACGAGGGGGCGGTCTGCCAGGGTAGTGCCTTGCCTCGACCGCGTCGATCGCGCCGTCGAGGAACAGTGACATGATTGCCGCCACCACGGCGGGATAGAGCAGAACGGTGAGAACCAGGGTGGCGAGGCCTCCCAGCGCGTCGAGCGGCGTGTCGAGCCAGGGATTGTCGAAAAGCTGCGTGCGGGTCAGCAGCACGCCCATGCCGGTCCACAAACCGGCAAGGACCGCTGCAGCACCCAGCAAGCCAAAGACCAGCGGGCGGCGGAAGGCAGGATCGCCCAGCTGGGCCGTGGCGCGGATGAACGCGGCGAGCATCGGCAGGCTTCTAACAGGGCCGAAGCGCGTAAGACTATGGCTACGAAATGGCTTTGTGTCTTTTCTGTGGCGGCCAGGGGCGTCTATCATATACCATTGAATAATATGGATTATTTATGTGCAATACGGGACTTGCATTGTACAACGTGTCTAATGTCTAACGAAGGTGTCCGGCGCACCACCGGTCGGTATACTCACCGACACTTGGTATCGGAGTCGCGTCGGGTCGCTATCGCAAGGGGAAGGCCGGGGAATGAGCAGTTCGGGTTACGACGTTGTCGGCATCGGCAACGCCATCGTCGACGTGCTGGCCAAGATGGACGATGCCTTCCTGGCCGAGCACCAGCTGGTCAAGGGCGCCATGACCCTGATCGACGCGCCGACCGCGGCGCATCTCTACAATTCCATGGGGCCGGCGATCGAATGCTCGGGCGGCTCGGCGGCCAACACCATGGCCGGCATCGCCTCGCTCGGCGGGCGCGCCGCCTTCATCGGGAAGGTTTGCGCCGACCAGCTGGGCAGCGTGTTCAACCACGATATCCGCGCCGCCGGCGTGCATTTCTCCACCCCGCCCATCAAGACCCAGCCGCCGACCGCGCGTTGCCTGATCATGGTCACCCCCGACGGCCAGCGCACCATGCAGACCTTCCTCGGCGCCTGCATCGAGCTCGGTCCCGAGGACGTGACCATGGAGGAGATCCAGGCAGCGCGGGTCACCTATCTCGAGGGCTATCTCTGGGACCGGCCGGAAGCCAAGGAGGCCTTCCGCAAGGCGATGAAGATTGCCCATGCCTCCGGGCGGCGGGTGGCGCTCACCCTGTCGGACCCGTTTTGCGTCGACCGCCACCGCGCCGAGTTCCTTGAGCTGGTGGAGAAGGAGGTCGACATCCTCTTTGCCAACGAAGCCGAGATTACCTCGCTCTACCAGGTGAAGAGCTTCGACGAGGCGCTGGCCCTGCTCCGGCGCAAGAAGAACCGTATCGCCGCACTCACCCGCAGCGAGAAGGGTGCGGTCGTCGTCGGCGGTGAGAACGTCTACACCGTGGCCGCCGAGCGCATCCCCAAACTGGTCGATACGACGGGGGCCGGCGACCTC
>VGEI01000102.1 GCA_016869415.1 Alphaproteobacteria bacterium | reverse complement strand
CTACGAGTCGCGATCAGTGGGAGTCGGTATTATACGTACACAGTAGCGGAGGCGATTATTTCCCGCGCATCACGGCTTCGCGAGCCCGGGGTAACCTTTAGTTGATCCAGGCGATCCGCAGGACGTTCGTGGCGCCCGGCGTGCCTAGGGGGGCGCCGGCGGTCAGCACGATCTTGTCGCCGGCAGTGGTGAATTCCTCACGCCGGGAGGTATCGGTCGCCTGGTCGACGACCTCCTGGAAATTGCGCACCTCCGGGGTGACCACGGCATGGGTGCCCCAGACCAGGGCCATGCGCCGCGCCGTCTGCAGGCGGGGCGTCAGGCAGAGGATCGGCACGCTGGGCCGCTCGCGGGCGGCGCGCAGCGCCGTGGAGCCGGTGGTGGTGAAGGTCACGATGGCCGCGGCGTCGATCGTGTGGGCGACCTGCCGCGCCGCGGCGGTGATGGCGTCGGCGGCCGTCGCCTCGGGGTCGTAATGGTCGGTGTCGAGGATGCGGCGGTACAGTGGGTCGTGCTCCACCTTCTTGATGATGCGGTCCATCATGTCGACCGCCTCGATCGGGAACTGACCCGACGCGGTCTCGGCGGAGAGCATCACCGCGTCGGCGCCGTCATAGACCGCCGTGGCCACGTCCGAGGCCTCGGCGCGCGTCGGGGCGGGCAACCGGACCATCGATTCCAGCATCTGGGTGGCGACGATCACCGGCTTGCCGAAGCGGCGGCAGACGCGGAGGATGCGCTTCTGCAAGCCGGGCACGTCCTCGGGCGGCATCTCGACGCCGAGATCGCCGCGCGCCACCATCAGTGCGTCGCAGAGCTCGACAATCTCATCCAGCCGCTCGATAGCCGCCGGCTTCTCCAGCTTGGCGAGCACGGCGGCGCGGCCGGCAATCAGCTTTCGCGCTTCGGCGATGTCCTCCGGGCGCTGCACGAAGGACAGACCGACGTAGTCGACGCCGAGATCGAGACCAAAGGTCAGGTCGCGTCGATCCTTCTCGGTCAGCGGCGAGATCGGCAGCACGAGGCCGGGCACGTTGACGCCCTTGCGGTCGGAGATCACGCCGCCGGTGATGACCTCGGTGACGGCGAAGTCCTTGCCGTGCTCGACGACCTTGAGGCGGACATTACCGTCGTCGATCAGCAGGTCGGCACCGTCGACGACGGCCTCGAAAATCTCGCGGTGCGGCAGGGGTGCCCGAACGCTGCTGCCCGGCGAGGGATCGAGATCCAGCCGGAAGCGCTCGCCGCGCTTGAGGGTGGCCTTGCCGTCGCTGATTGCGCCGAGGCGAAGCTTCGGACCCTGCAGATCCATCAGGATGGCAATGGCGCGTTGCGTCTTCTGCTCAAGTGCCCGAATCGTCTCGACCCGGGCCCGGTGGTCGTCGTGCGTGCCATGGCTGAAATTGAGGCGGAAGACGTCAACGCCCGCCCGGAACAGGGCTTCGATCTTGTCCGGGGAACTGGTGGCGGGCCCGAGAGTGGCAACGATCCGGGCAAGACGCTGACGACGCATGGGGGCACTGTAGCGTGCTGGCCGTTCCTGACAAGTGACCTCTCGGGTCAGGGCAGGATCAGCAAAGCCCTGAAGTCGTTGACGTTGGTCAGGGTCGGTCCGGTGACCACGAGGTCGCCGAGCGCCTCGAAGAAGGTGTAGCCGTCGTTGTTATCGAGCATCGCCGCCGGGTCGAGGCCGGCCGCACGGGCGCGTTCCAGGCTATCGGGGGCCGTGAGGGCGCCAGCGTTGTTCTCCATGCCGTCGATCCCGTCGGTGTCGCCAGCCAGGGCGAAGACGCCGGGCATGCTGTCGAGTGCCACAGTCAGGCCGAGCAGATACTCTGCGTTGCGACCGCCGCGGCCCTGGCCGCGGACGGTGACCGTGGTCTCACCGCCCGACAGCACGACGCAGAGCGGCTTGACCTGCGCCAGGCCGGCACGCACCTCGCGGGCGAAATGTGCGTGGCGAGCGCCGACCTCGCGCGCCTCACCCTCGACCGCGTCGCCCAGCGATAGCACCTGGACGTTCTGTTTGCGCGCCACGTCGGCAGCGGCGTCGAGCGACGCCTTGGGGCTGGCGATCATCCGGTACTCGGCGCGCGTCAGGCGCATGTCGCCGGGCTTCGGGGTTTCTGCAGCTGGCTGCGCCAGGCGGTCGCGGCAGCTCGGCGGCGGCTCGATGCGATACTTGGCCAGGATGGCGCGTGCTTCGGCGAGTGTCGTTGGATCGGGGACCGTCGGACCCGAGCCGATCACCGCCGGATCGTCGCCGGGTACATCCGAGATGGCCAGGGTCACCACACGCGCCGGATGGGCGGCGGCGGCCAGGCGTCCACCCTGGATCGCCGACAGGTGTTTGCGCACGCAGTTGATCTCGTGGATGGTGGCCCCCGACTTGAGTAGCGCCTGGGTCAGGGTGCGCATGTCCTCAAGCTGCACGCCTTCGGCCGGCAGGGTCAGAAGGGCCGAGGCGCCGCCGGACATCAGGCAGAGGACGAGATCCCTCTCCGAGAGGTTGGAGCAGAGCTCGAGGATACGCCGTGCCGCAAACAGCCCGGCTCGGTCGGGGACGGGATGTGCCGCCTCGATGATCTCGATCTTCTGGCATGGCGCGCCGTGGCCGTAGCGCGTGACTGCGAGCCCTTCGACGGGGCCGTTGATGTGGCCCTCGACGGCCCGGGCCATAGACGCCGCCGCCTTGCCGGCACCGACGACGATCAGGCGACCCTCCGGCCGGGGCGGCAGGAAGCGCGGGATGGCGCGCGCCGGATCGGCGGCGTCGACCGCTGCACGGAATAGTGCACGCAGGAAATGACGGGGGGCATCCATAGGGCGCGCAGTTTCACCCGCCGAGCACGTTCCAGCAACCTGTCATGTGATGGAGGAAGGCCGCAGATCTAGGGGGCGCGGTTGGCCAGCACGCCGGGCAATGTCGCTCATGCACGGCCTATAGCCCTCCTGCCCGACCGTGGCCACGCTGGGCCATCCTTGCGCTATAGTTCGCATCATGTCTGCGATTGCCGATTCCACCGCGCTTCTCGCTTCCGACGAGCCGCCGCCGGCCGAGCTGTTCAACGAAGGCGGCAATGCCCCCACCCTATTGCTCTGCGACCACGCCGGACGGCGCGTCCCCAAGGCGCTGGGCGATCTCGGCGTCGAGGCGGCGGCATTCGAGCGTCACATCGCCTGGGATATCGGCGCCGCCGAGGTGGCACGGCGTCTTTCTGTGCGGCTCGACGCACCGCTCGTCTATTCCAACTACTCGCGGCTGGTAGTCGATGTGAATCGCCGACCCGACGATCCGACCTGTGTGCCGGAGGAGAGTGACGGCACCAAGGTGCCGGGCAATCTCAACTTGTCGTCGGTTTCGCGCACAGTCCGGCTGAGCTGTTTGCACGAACCGTATCATCGCCTGGTCGATGAGCGGCTGTCACGCATGCGCCAGAGCGGCGTGCCCTCGGTCGTTTCGGTGCACAGCTTCACCCCGGTATGGAAGGGGATCGAGCGGCCCTGGCATATCGGCGTTCTGTGGAACCGAGACGGCCGCCTGGCGCAGCCGCTGATCAGGTGCCTCGCCGAGCTCGGCATCGTGGTTGGCGACAATCAGCCCTATTCCGGCCAGGATGAGCACGGTTACACCCTGCCGCGCCATGTCGAGCGCGTTGGCATTCCCCATGTGCTGCTCGAGATCCGTCAGGATCTTATCGATACGCGCCGCGGTGCCGAGGATTGGTCGGAGAAACTCTATGCCGCGCTGGGTCCGTTGCTCGCCGACCCGGCATTGCGCCAGCTTGCAGCACCGGCCTGAGCGACACTGTGCTGACCCGCGACACCATCGCCGAGTACCAGCAGCGCTACGGGCTGTCCTACCATGTGCCGCACGCGCTTGACGCTGCCGAGATGGTCGGCCTCCGCGACAAGGTCGTGATCGAGATCGGCGGCAGCCTGCCCGAGGATTTCGTGCGCGATGCCTTCGGAGTGCGCGCCTGGATCGCCATAGAGGAGCTCTCCTACTGGCAGGAGATCGAGGCAAGTGGCGGAGTGCAGGGCTCGCCGCCCGGCACGGTCGCGCGGCGGCTCGACACCGCCACGGCGGTGGACATCGATTCAGGCTACGGAGTCTTCTCTGGCCGCATCGAGGCCCTGCCGACGGCGCTCGACGCCCGGTTTGATGTCGCCTTCTCGATCGCTGCATTCGAGCACATCAACACGCTAGCGCTTACGCTCGACGGCGCCTACCGCGCGTTACGCCCGGGGGGATGTCTGTTTGCGCTGTTTTCGCCGATCTGGTCAGCGCATGACGGCCATCACCTGCCGAGCATCCGTGACCGAAGCGGTCGCGAATTCGACTTCGCGAACTCACCGGTGCCGCCATGGGCACATCTGTTGGTACGGCCACCTGAGCTGTTTCAATATCTTCTCGCGCATACCGACCGCGAAACGGCAGCCGAGATGGTCTACTACATCTACCACTCGCCGCATATCAACCGGCTCTTCACCGAGGACTACATCGCCTACTGTCGCGCCAGCCCCTTCGCGGTCGAGCGCTGCGATTTGGTGTTTCCGCTCGAGCCGCCCTCCGAGGTTCAGCGTGAGCTCGAGCACCGGCACCCCGGCCGTAGGCATTTCACTAACGGCGGCTTGCTGGTTGTCCTGCGCAAACCCGGGGGGCCATGGTGAACGAGCCACCTTTCACGGTCGGTATCGAGGAGGAGTATCTGCTGGTCGAGCGGGCCACGGGGGCCTTGGCCAACGATCCGCCACCGGCGCTGTTGGCTGAGTGCGAGAGGCGGCTGGCTTCGCTCGGTGGCCGTGCCGCCAGCGTGACGCCGGAATTCCTGCGTGCCCAGATTGAGGTGCAGACAGGCATCTGCCGGACGGTCAGCGAGGCCCGGGCCGAGCTGGCGGCGGCGCGGCGCATCGTCGCCGAGGTGGCGGGCGAGCACGGTCTCGCGCCGATCGCCGCCTCCACGCATCCCTTCGCCGAATGGGGCGGGGCCAAGGCGACCGAGAAAGAGCGCTATCGCAGCCTGGCCGCTGATCTGCAGGGCGTGGGACGGCGCCTGCTGATCTGCGGGCTGCATGTCCATGTGGGCATTCCCGACAACGAGCTGCGCATCGACTTGATGAACCAGGCGATGTATTTCCTGCCGCATCTGCTGGCGCTTTCGACTTCCTCGCCTTTCTGGCGCGGCGACGACACGGGCCTGAAGAGCTACCGTATTGCCGTATTCAATGAGCTGCCGCGCACCGGCCCGCCCGACTATTTCGAGAGCTACGGCGAGTACGAACGCCAGGTGCGGCGGCTGCTCGACGCAAAGCTGATCGACGATCCGACCAAGCTGTGGTGGGACATCAGGCCCTCGGCCCGCTTTCCGACCTTGGAGATGCGCATCACCGATGTGACCACGCGGCTCGACGATGCGGCCGGCCTCGCTGCCATGTTCCAGTGCATACTCGGTCTGCTCTGGCGCCTGCGGCGCAGCAACCAGCGCTGGCGCATCTACCCGCACATGCTGGTCAAGGAGAACCGCTGGCGCGCCCAGCGCTACGGCATCGACGAGGGGCTGGTCGACTTCGGCAAGGGCCAGATCGTGCCCTTCGTCACGCTGCTCGAGGAGCTGATCGAACTGACCGCACCAGAGGCCGAGCGCTTCGGCTGCGCCGCCGAGATCGCGGGCCTGCGCGATATCCTCAAGCGCGGCACCTCCGCCCACCGCCAGCATGCCATCTACAGCAAAGCCCTGGTTGGCGGGGCGCCGAAGCCCGAGGCGCTTAAATCCGTGGTCGACTGGCTGGTCGGCGAAACGGTCGCGGGACTCTAGCCGCCGCCGTATACTGCCGCCAACACACCACTGGATTTCGGGAGAGCGATATGGACGACAAGACCCGCATCGAATTGGAGGCCGCCGCGTTTCGCCGGCTGGTCGAGCATCTGCGCAGCCGCTCCGACGTACAGAATCTCGACATAATGAATCTCGCCGGATTCTGCCGGAACTGCCTGTCGAACTGGTACCAGGAGGCAGCCAAGGCCAAGGGTGTGCCGATGGACAAGGAGAAGGCGCGCGAGATCGTCTACGGCATGCCCTACGACGAATGGAAGGCCAAGCACCAGAAGGAAGCGACGCCTGATCAGATGGCCAAGTTCCAGGCGCAGGGCGGGCCGCACAAGCATTGAGCCGCCGTCCGATGCGTATCCTGGCGGCGCTCCTGCTGGCGCTGCTGGTTGCGGCACCAGCAGCGGCGCAGACCGAGTTGCTGCCGGGCTATCCCGAAAAGACCCTGCGTGGGCCGGCCGCGAGCAAGGGCGCAGTGATCTACAGCCACGGCCTGGCCGCGGTCAGTGAGGCGTCGCCCGAACTACCCTACGTCCTCGACCCCCTGCAGGAGTCCGGCTGGGACGTCTTCCGCCTGCAGCGCCGCTGGGCGGGGGAGACCCTGCCCTCGTCCACCGCTGCCCTTTATGCCGCGCTGCGCAGGCTACGCGGCGAGGGCTACGCCAGGATCGTGCTGGCCGGCCAGAGTTTCGGTGCCTGGATCTCGCTGGCCGCGGCCTCCAGCGATGAGCAGGTGCATGCTATCGTTGCCTTGGCGCCCGCCGCCTTCGGCACGCGCGAGAGCTCGCCCCACTGGATGCGCAACGCCGCCGGTCTCTACGAGCTGGCGGAAGTAGTCAAGGCAGAACGCACGCTGATCTTTCTCTTCGAGGGCGATGACTACGACCCAGGCGAACGAGGCGACAGGTTGCGCGGAATCTTCGAGCGCCGCAGCATCATCGCCCATGTCATCGACCGGCCCTTCGGCTTGGCGGGACATGGCGTCGGCCTGACACGCGGCTTCGCCCGGCGCTTTGCGTCCTGCCTGCGCGACTTCCTCGAGACGACCTCGCCAGCCCCGCGCTTCGCCTGCGGTGGCGAGCCGGCTTCCTCGGAGCTTGTGGATTTCGTGTTGCCCGAGGGCTGGCGCGTACGCCCGGCGCCCTCCGGCGCGCCGCCGGCGCTGGCTGGGATGCTCGGGCGCTGGTACGGCGTCTATCCAAGCGGGCGCCAGGTGCTGTTCGTGGTCGAGGAGGTCGGCAGCGACCGGGCGCGGGCCATCTATTCGTTCGGGCCGCTGGCGCGCCATGTCGATAGCCAGGCCGGGTACACGCCGCGGCGTGGCGAATTCGACGCCGCTACCGGCACGCTGTCCTTCAGCGAGCCGCAGGCTTCGAGCAACCTCAGCAGCCGCCTCGCGCCCGACGGGCGGCTCGATTTCACCTGGACCAACAAGCAGAGCGGCGCCCGGCTGGCCACGCGGCTGCGCCGGATCGACTAGCCGCCGCCGGCTTCCCCGTTATTCACCTTATTCACAGTGTGGGCGGTTTTCCTTTGCGATTCCGCGCAGCCGACCGTTATGAGTTGCCCACGACTTCACTGGGGGCCCCATGGCGGACGGAAGTGCGACCAGCAGCATTGCGGCGGAGAAGCTCAAGTCTTTCGTCGAGCGCATCGAGCGGCTCGAGACGGAGAAGACCGAGCTTGCGGCCGACATCCGCGAAGTCTACTCCGAGGCCAAAGGCAACGGCTTCGACACCAAGATCATGCGCCAGGTGATCCGCCTGCGGAAGATGGAGGTCGCCGACCGCCGCGAGCAGGACGAGCTACTCGAGCTATACCGTCGCGCGCTGGATACCTGAGCGCAACGCGCTAGCGTTGTCGCGCCAGCGCTACAGCGAATGCGCAGCATTCGCGAGAGCGCTCCGCAATGAGATAGTCTTAAGAGGCGCGCGACGCGCTCTACTGCGTAGAGCGCTGGCACGCCCCCGCGAACACGTGAAGTGCGTGTTCGCTACAGTCCCGGCGGCCTGTTCCAGGAATCGTATTCCGGGTTGACCCAGGGCTGGCCCTGGTCGGGGAAGACCTCGTTCTGCCACTGCACGAGATGTGCGTAGTCGGCGCGCGGCGGCGAGAATATCTCCATCATCTCCACCGTGTCGCCGCCCACGGCGTAGCTTCGGTGCATGGTGAAGGGCGGGACGATGACGGCGGAGCCCGGCGGCATCTCCTGCTCCCTGCCGCCGATCTCGACGCACAGCCGCCCCTTGTTGACGATGATCAGCTGGTCGAAGGGATGATCCTGGGGCGCCCGGTGGTGGCCCTGCTTGCCCTTCTGCGGCGTGATCTCGGCCCACACGGTCTGGCACTGCTGGGTGCGCAGCGACCGGCGCCGCATGCGGCCCTCGTGCAGCCGCGTGTCAACAGGCATCTCGGCCAGTTTGTAGAGCGGTGGCTTCTTCTTCCAGCTGTCGTTCCGTGTCCACTTGGTCCAGGAGAAGAGCTCACGGTCGCGCACCCAGGGGGCGCCATCGTCCGGGTAGTCCTTCTTTTGGTAGTCGTTCAGGTCGATATAGTCGTGTCGCACCGGCGAGAAGATCTCGAACAGCACCGCCGACCGGTCGCCCTGGGCATAGCCACGGTGCATGTAGTAGGCAGGCACGATCATGGCAGAGCCACCGGTGACAGGGTGATCGATACCCTCGACGTCCTGCATCATGCAGCCGTCGAGTACGACCAGCAGCATGTCGTAGGGATGGTCGTGCGGCGCGCGATGGTTCTTCTGCTTGTCCAGAGGCTGCGGCGTGATCGTGCCGAAGACGATCTGCGCGCCCTGGGTGCGGATCGAGTAGCGCTTCATCCGGCCTTCGTGCAGCCGCGTCTCCAGCGGAATGTCGGACAGTTTGAAGACGGTACCGTTCTGGATCATGCTGTTCCTCCAGCGCGAGCGAAGCTCGCGCGAACCGCGGCGGTAGCTAATTCGTTCTCGAACTAGCATGAGCCGTTCAAAATCTCATTGTCCCATGAGGCGCGCGACGCGCGAGGCTTTGCCTCGCGCTGGCACGCCGCAGCTGAATGACGGCGCTGCCGTCACTCAGCTTTCAACCCCAGCGCCTTGATCGTCTTCTCCCAGCGAGCGCGGTCCTCGCGGATCATCTCCATCAGCCGTTCCGGCGAGCCGCCAAGCGGTTCGGAGGCGACCGTGGCCATGCGCTGGGCGACGACCGGGGCCTTGAGCGCCTCGTTGGCTGCCCGATTGAGCGTCGCGACGATCTCGGCCGACGTGCCCTTGGGCGGGTAGAAGGCATTCCAGCCGAGCAGCTTGAGGTCGATGCCACTCTCCGCCAGCGTGGGCACGTCGGGGACGAAGGAGTTGCGTGTCGGGTTGGTGACTGCGAGCGCCTTGACCTGTCCGTCACGGATGCGGGAAAGCGAAGAGGGCATCGCCTCGATCACCAGGTCGGTATCGCCGCGCATGAGATCGGGGAACAGGCCTTGGTTGCCGGCGGAATAGGGCACCTTGGTTAGCGCGATCCCGGCCGTGTCGTTGAACATGCCGTTGACCACCTGCGCCGTGGTACTCGCCAGGCCGACGGTGAGCTGGCCGGGCTTAGCCTAGGCCATCGCGATGAGGTCGCCGATCTTCATGTCCTTGTGCTTGGCGCCGGCCAGCACCGCGAAGCCCGTGCCGGCGACGGCGGTGATCGGCACCAGGTCGGTCATCGGATCGAAGCCCATGTTGCTGTAGAGGAACGGGTTGCCGATATGCGTGGCGTTGCCGGTGCAGAGCAGCGTGTAGCCGTCGGGTGTGGCCTTCGCCGCTTCCGCGGCGCCGATATTGCTGCCCGCCCCCGGGCGGTTCTCGATCACCATCGTGGCGTTCAGCGTCGTCTTAAGCTGTTCGATGAAAGCGCGGCACATGAGATCCGTCGCCTGGCCCGGCCCATAAGGCACGATGACCCGGATAGAGCGCGCTGGGTTCGGGTACCCCTGGGCATGGGCGCCGGCGGCAAAGGCCAGCAGACCTGCAGCGAGCGTGATGGCGAAGCGCATCATGGGTGAGCCCTCTCCAGATCGAGTCATGAGGTGCAGTGGGTCAAGTTAAGCCCAGATTTTGAATGCTTTCAAGAGCGGGGGCGCGCGCAGTTCGGCCGGGCCGAGAGCGCATATGACGCATGGACGAACTCAAGCACGACTCCGGCGATGATGTGCCCCGGCCGAATTGACGCTAGTATCCGTC
>VGEI01000101.1 GCA_016869415.1 Alphaproteobacteria bacterium | reverse complement strand
CATCCTTCAGAATATAGGACTGGCACGTGTGAAATGCGACTCAAGCCGGCGTGTCCGGCGCAAGCGGCTTATCCACAGGCTGTTCTACCTCGTCCGATGAAACGGCGCCGCCGCCGCCGGTCAGATCTCTGATTTCTCCACCGGCAAGGTGCGCGGCTTTACGGCGGATGGCAGGCCGTGTAGCAAGGCCCCATGTTTATGTCCTTTCCCGGCGCCTATCGCCCGCGGGCCTCCGCGTGCCCGGGATTGTTCCGCATCGTGCCGGCGCGCGACGGTGGCATTTGCCGGATCAAGATTCCTCTCGGCCGCCTGAGCGAAGCGCAATGCCGGGCCGTGGCTGACGCGGCAGCCCGGTTCGGCAGCGGCATCATCGAGATCACCAACCGGGCGAATCTGCAGATCCGTGGCATCGCCCCCGCGCAAACGGCGGCTGTGGCGGAGGCTCTGGTCGGCGCGGAGCTAGGACCGGACCGGCCGGACGGCGACGATATCCGCAACGTCATGGTGAGTCCGACCGCGGGCATCGATGCTGGGCAGGTCATCGACACGCGCATGCTGGCCGAGGCGCTGCTCGACCGCGTTCAGGGCGACGACTCCTGCCGGGCCTTGTCGCCGAAATTCAGCTTCCTGATCGACGGCGGCGAGGATGTTGCCGTCGTCGACCATCCCCATGACATCTGGGTCTCGAGCCTCGACAGCGACCGGCTGGCGATCGGCTTCGCCGGTTGCCCGCCGGTAGAAGCCGGTGATGGGCCACCGGCCGGCACGATACGCAAGGACGATCTCGGCGAGGTGATCGTTGCCGCAGCCGCCGTGTTTCATGAAATGGCCGATGGCCCGGCCATCACGCGCCTGCGTCACCTATTCGCTGCAGGCTCGTACGATGCGTTTCTTCGACGCTTAGAACTTGGTCCGGCGATCGTTGGCTGGCGTCGCCGCCCGGCGAAGTCTCGGCCGGTCGGCATCTTTCCGCAGCGTGATGGTCTGGCGTATGTCGGAGCCATACCGCCGCTGGGCCGGCTGACGCCGGAGATGCTGCTGGCTGCAGCAGAGACCGCCTCGCGCCATGGCGTCGACGAGCTCCGGTTGACGCCCTGGCAGGGCATGCTGCTGCCGTCAGTCCGGGAACCGGATGCGGCGATAGCGAGCCTCGAGCGTTTCGGCTTTGTCTGCGACCCGAATACATCGCTGGCCGGATTGATCGTTTGCGCCGGGTCCCCCGGCTGCGCCTCCGGTCTGGCGGATGTCAAGGCGGATGCGCTGGTGCTGGCGCCGATGCTGCCGCGCGGAAAGCGCACGGTCCATGTGAGCGGCTGCGCCAAGTCATGCGCCTCCCCGGCGGCGGCTGACAGTACCCTCGTCGCGGCCGGCTCGGGTCGGTATAACGTGTATGCGAAGAGCACGGATGCCGGTGCAGGTCGTTTCGGCCGCCTGCTTGCGCGCCAGGTGACGGTCGGCGAGGCAGGGAGAGTTCTCAAGGACATTCCATGATCGACTACATCCGCGACGGAGAGGAAATCTATCGCCGCTCCTTTGCGACTATCCGTGCCGAAGCCAACTTGAGCCGCGTGCCCGCTGACCTCGAAAAACTGGCAGTGCGCGTGGCGCATGCCAGCGGCATGGTCGACGTGGTCGACGATCTGGTCTTTTCGCGGGGTGCGGGCAGCGCCGGCCGTCATGCACTCGCAGCCGGTGCTCCCATTCTCTGCGATGCCCGGATGGTGGCCGAGGGGGTCACCCGCAGCCGCTTGCCGGCCGACAACGCCGTCATCTGTAAGCTCGGTGATCCGGCGGTACCGGTCATAGCCAAGCGCATCAGCAATACCCGTTCGGCGGCCGCGCTGGAGCTGTGGAAGCCGCTTCTGGCTGGTGCTGTGGTGGCCATTGGCAATGCGCCAACTGCACTCTTCCGGCTTCTGGAGATGCTTGACGAGGGAGCGCCGAAGCCGGCGCTGATCCTCGGGTTTCCCGTAGGCTTCATCGGCGCAGCTGAATCGAAAGCCGCACTGGCTGAGAACAGCCGCGGCGTGCCTTTCGTTGCCCTCAAAGGGCGGCGCGGTGGCAGTGCCATGACGGCCGCAGCGATAAACGCGCTGGCTTCGGAGAAGGAATAGGTGGCGGGCCGAGGACGCCTGTTTGGCCTGGGGGTCGGCCCCGGCGACCCCGAGCTGATCACAGTGAAGGCCCTGCGCCTGCTGCGAGCGGCGCCGGTCGTCGCTTACCTCGTCGCCAAGGGCAAGAAGGGCAACGCCTTCGGCATCATCGAGGGGCATCTGCGCGACGATCATGTGTTACTGCCGCTAGTCTTTCCGGTGACGACCGAATCATTGCCACCTCCGCACAGCTATGAACGCGAGATCGCCGCTTTTTATGACGAAGCCGCGAAGGAGGTGTCGACACATCTCGATGCCGGCCGTGACGTCGCGGTGATTTGCGAAGGTGATCCGTTCTTCTACGGCTCGTTCATGTACCTGCATGATCGACTGGCCGAGCGATACGACACCGAAGTGGTTCCAGGCGTCTGTTCGATCGTCGCCGGCGCTGCGGTCTTGGGGACGCCGCTTGTTTACCGGAACCAGAGCCTGCTCGTGCTGTCCGGCGTCCTGCCGGAGCCGGAGCTGGAGATGCGCCTTGCGCAAGCCGACGCCGCAGCGGTGATGAAGCTTGGGGCGAACTTCGAGAAGGTGCGCCGTGTTGTCATGAAGCTTGGCTTGGCAGAGCGGGCGCTCTACATCGAGCGGGCGACGATGGCCAATGAGCGTACGTTGCCGCTAGCCGCAGTCGATCCGTCGAGCGTGCCGTATTTCGCCATGATCCTGGTGCCGGGAAAAAGGTGGCAAGGATGAGCCCGCGTCCGCCGGCGATCGTAATCCTGGGGCCGGGTAGCCTTGGGGCCGCGCGCCGCGTCCAGCAGACCTTGGCCGGCAGCATCGTTCACGGGCTCGCGGAACGCGTCACGGAGGCCGATAGCGGCTTTACGAACTTCGGCGAGACACTACGCCAGCTCTTTACCGATGACGTTCCGCTTGTCGTGTTCTGCGCGGCGGGGATCGTGATTCGCACCTTGGCGCCTCTGCTTCAGGACAAGCGGGTGGAGCCTCCGGTCATTGCCGTAGCGGAGGATGGCAGCGCCGTCGTGCCGTTGCTCGGCGGCTTGCGCGGGGTCAACGAACTGGCGCGGGCGGTTGGTGACGGGCTCGGCACGCTGCCGGCCATCACTACCACCGGAGAGGTACGCTTCGGCGCCACGATCGAACAAGTGCCGGCCGGCTACGAGGTGAGGAATCCCGGCGACAGCAAACGCTTCATGTCGGATCTGCTGGCTGGGGAGCGTGTCCGATTGTTAGGCGTTGCCCCGTGGCTGCGCGACAGCAAGCTGCCGTTCGGTGATACCGGGCGACTGTCGATCCGGGTCACGCCCCAGGATGTGGAACCGGCCGAGGGCGAGCTTGTCATCCATCCACACTCGGTTCTCATCGCCCTAACGGGTGGAGGTTCCGATCTACTGCAGCACGCCATGAGCGCCTTGAAGTCACGGAATCTAGCCCTGCAAGCCGTTGCGGCAATTATTGCGGCTGAGAGCGAAGCGGCCGATCCGGGTGTGCTGGCAACGGCGGAGGCCCTGCATCGGCCCCTCCGTTTCCTTACCGGAGCCCGGTCTGCGGAGGCGCTGCTGGCGGCGGCCCGGCCGAAACTCGCCAACATCCCGTTCAGCGACGGACTGATCGCGATCGCGGTCGAAGAAGAGCCGATCGAGGTTACGACGATTGGCCGCGGTCGCGGTCGCCTCGCTGTCGTCGGTCTCGGCCCCGGCACAGCCGATTGGCTGGCACCGGAAGCGCGGCGCGAGCTGGTCTCGGCGACCGACATCGTCGGCTATGAGACCTATGTGCGGATGGCCGGGCCGTTCCGGGCCGATCAGGCCGTACACCCCTCTGACAATCGGGAGGAGCTCGACCGTGCGCGGCATGCCTTGAGGCTCGCGGCACAAGGGCGCTCTGTGGCCGTGGTCTCGTCGGGCGATCCGGGCATCTTTGCCATGGCGGCAGCAGTGATGGAGGCCCTGCACAGCTCCGACGAGCCGGCTTGGCACGGGGTTGAGATTGCCATGATTCCCGGCATCTCGGCGGCGCAGGCCGCCGCCGCCCGGGTAGGCGCGCCGCTCGGCCACGATTTCTGTGTGCTTTCACTCTCGGACAATCTGAAGCCGTGGGAGGTCATCGATCTACGATTACGTGCCGCCGCATCGGCCGATCTGGCGATTGCGCTGTACAACCCGCTTTCTCGGGCACGGCCCTGGCAATTCGACAAGGCGCTTGAGATTCTACGCAGCTATCGGCAACCGGATACGCCCGTGGTCCTCGGCCGCAACGTCGGTCGTCCGGACGAGAGCGTGCGCGTGCTGCCTTTGGGTGAGCTCGTGCCCGAGCAGGTTGATATGCGGACCGTGGTCCTGATCGGTTCATCGAGGACACGACGCTTTCCGCGGGCCGGCGGTAACGCCTGGCTTTATACGCCACGATGGTATGGCGCGCCCTCCAAGGCCAGCGCCGGCTGCTGACGAAACGCGTTGGCGCGATGCGGGGGAGCCGCTAGAGTCCGGCCGCGACTCTTCGCAAGACTTATCCCCAGAGGCGGATCATGGCCGGTAGCGTCAACAAAGTCATTCTGGTCGGCAATCTCGGGCGCGACCCGGAGGTCCGCACTTTTCAGAACGGCGGGAAGGTCTGCAACCTGTCGATCGCCACGTCCGAGAGCTGGCGCGACAAAGCCACGGGCGAGCGCAAGGAAAAGACCGAGTGGCACCGGGTCGCCATCTTCAATGAGCGATTGGCCGAGGTGGCCGAGAAGTACCTCAAGAAGGGAGCCAAGGTTTACATCGAGGGCCAGCTCGAGACCCGGAAGTGGACCGACCAAGAGGGCAAGGAGCGGTATTCAACCGAGGTCGTGCTGCGCCAGTTCCGCGGCGAGCTGACCATGCTCGACGGCCGCGGCGGTGGTGGTGCCGGCGGGCCGCCCGATGACGATATGGGCGGCTCTTCTGGAAATGGCGGCGGCGGTGGCGCACCGCGCAGCGGTCGCAAGGGTGTCCTGGACGACGATATTCCATTCTGACCGTCGGGCTGGCGGCGAATAAGAGCATGGCCCCAAGTGGCGCCGGAACATTGCTTCCTACCGCTTCTTTCCGCGGGCTCTAATTGGTCAGGCCATCGTACATCATACGCATGGCGGTCTAGATTTCTGAGCCTGAACTCGACCGTTCTGGAGAGCCGGCTGGCAGGCTGATACCCGGCTCCGGTGTCGACCTCTATCTATCAGAATTAAAAAGATAATTCATCTATTTGGCGGGGGATAATTAGGCCCATCCCGGCATTGCTCGCAGGTGCGGAAAAGGTTAGATTTCGATGCCTCGGACGGACTCGACCGCCGGCGTTCTGCGCGCCGCTCCAGGGTGTTCGTCGTTCACTCGCGCAAGGTTGTCCGAAGTCCTGTGAGCCAGTCCGCAAACCCCTCGGCATTGCCGCCCAGACCCTTCGACGTGACCCCGGTGACCATCGAAGAGGAGATGAAACGCTCATACCTCGATTACGCGATGAGCGTGATCGTGGCGCGAGCGCTGCCGGATGTCCGCGACGGTCTGAAGCCGGTGCATCGGCGCATCCTCTTCGCCATGAACGAAGCGGGGTACGACTGGAACCGCGCCTACCGCAAATCGGCCCGCGTCGTCGGTGACGTCATGGGCAAATACCACCCGCATGGTGACTCGGCGATCTACGATTCGATGGTCCGCATGGCGCAGGACTTCTCCATGCGTCTCGAGTTGATCGACGGGCAGGGTAATTTCGGCTCGATGGACGGCGATCCGGCAGCCGCCATGCGCTATACCGAAGCACGGCTGGCCAAGGCGGCGGCGACGCTGCTTTCCGACATCGACAAAGAGACCGTCGAGTTCCAGCCGAACTATGACGACACACTCAAGGAACCGACCGTTCTGCCGGCGCAGTTCCCGAACCTGCTGGTCAATGGTGGGGCCGGTATCGCCGTCGGCATGGCGACCAATATCCCGACCCACAATCTCGGCGAGGTCATCGACGCCTGTTGCGTCTATATCGACAACCCAGAGGCCGGCCTCGAGGAACTGATGGCCGTCCTGCCGGGCCCAGATTTTCCGACCGGCGGTATCTTGCTCGGCAAGCAAGGCATCCTCGAGGCATACCGGACCGGGCGCGGCTCCATCATCCTGCGCAGCCGCGCGACCATCGAGGATATCCGCAAGGACAAGCAGGCGATCATCGTTACCGAGATTCCCTACCAGGTGAACAAGTCGCGACTGGTCGAGCGCATCGCAGAGGTGGCGCAGGAGAAGCTGGTCGAGGGCATCTCGGACCTGCGCGACGAGAGCGACCGCGACGGTGTGCGCATCGTCATCGAGCTCAGCCGCACCGTGAATGCCGAGGTGGTGCTCAATCAGCTCTACCGGCACACGCCGCTGCAGGTGAGCTTCGGCATCAATATGCTGGCGCTCAACCACGGCCGCCCTGAGATGATGGGGTTGAAGCCGATCATCGGGGCGTTCATCGACTTCCGCGAGGAGGTCATTACCCGGCGCACGCGCTTCGAGCTGCGCAAAGCGCGGGAACGGGCGCATATCCTGATCGGCCTCGCTCTGGCGGTGGTCAATCTCGATCCGGTGATCAAGCTGATCCGCGAAGCCTCCGACCCGGCCATTGCCCGAGCCCGATTGATGGAGAAGCCCTGGCCGGTCGGCGACATCAGGCCGCTGATCGAACTGGTGAACGAACCTGGCCATCCCATCGTCGACGGGACCTACCGGTTGTCCGAAGAGCAGGCCAAGGCAATCCTTGATCTGCGCCTGCACCGCCTGACCGGCCTCGAGCGAGACAAGATCGGTGACGATCTCAAAGCGCTGGTCGAGGAAATCGGCGGGTATCTCGAGATCCTCGGCTCCCGGAAGCGGCTCTACGAAATTCTCCGCGGCGAGCTGGTGAAGATCAAAGAGGAGTTCGCCGACAAGCGAAGGACGGAGCTTGGCGAGGGCGAGGTCGACACCGACATCGAGGATCTGATCCAGCCCGAGGACATGGTCGTCACGGTGACGCATGGCGGCTACATTAAGCGCGTCCCACTCTCGACCTATCGTGCACAGAGGCGCGGCGGGCGCGGGCGCTCCGGCATGGCGACGCGCGACGAAGATTTCCTCAGTCAGGTGTTCGTGGCCAACACCCACACGCCGATGCTGTTCTTCTCCTCGACCGGCATGGTCTATCAGCTCAAGGTCTTCCGCCTGCCGCTGGGTACTCCGCAGGCCCGGGGCAAGGCGATGGTCAACATCCTGCCGCTCAAGGAAGGCGAGACGATCACCACGCTGATGCCGCTCCCGGCTGATGAGGCGAAGTGGGAGTCGATGCATGTCATGTTTGCTACGTCACTCGGCAACGTGCGGCGGAACTCGCTCTCGGATTTCCTCAACATCAAGGCGAACGGCAAGATCGCCATGAAGCTCGACGAGGGCGAGAAGCTGATCGCCGTCTCGACCTGTAGCGAGGAGCAGGACGTGCTGCTGTCGGCACGCGGCGGCAAGTGCATCCGTTTCCATGTCGGCGAAGTTCGGGTCTTCGCCGGCCGCTCATCGACCGGCGTGCGCGGCATCAAGCTCGAAGACAAGGACGAAGTCATCTCGATGTCGATGCTGCGCCACTCGGAATACGACGTCGCCGAGCGCGCCGCCTATCTGCGCATGGCCAAGGTGCGGCGAGGCGGAGAGACGGAGCCGGAGAACGGCGCCGAGAGCACGCCGGAGGAGGGCGAGGAGGCAGCGGTGCCGGCCATCACCCTGTCGGAAGAGCGTTATGCGGAGATGGCGGGGCGCGAGGATTTCATCCTGACCGTGACGGCCAAGGGCTTCGGCAAGCGCAGCTCGTCCTACGAGTACCGGATCGCCGGACGCGGCGGCAAGGGCATCGCCAATATCGAAGTCACCAAGAAGAATGGCGAGGTCGTCGCCTCCTTCCCGGTGAGCCAGCAGGACCAGATCATGCTAGTCACCGATTCAGGGCAGCTGATCCGCACACCGGTGCACGACATCCGCATTGCCGGGCGCAAAACCCAGGGCGTAACGGTGTTCAAGGTGGCCGAGGGCGAGCGCGTGGTCTCGGTCACCCGTCTGGGCGAGGATGACGACGAAGGGGGCGCCAACGGGAATGGCGGCGGCGGCACGACGAATGGCTGAACGCATCGGCATTTATCCCGGGACCTTCGATCCCGTGACCAACGGCCATATGGATGTCATTGGGCGTGCCGCTGGCGTGGTCGATCGCCTGGTCGTCGGTGTCGCGGTGAATGCCGGCAAGGGACCGCTGTTTCCCCTCGATGAGCGCGTGGCCATGGTGCAGGAGGAGGTCCGGGCCCTGGGCAGCGGCGCGGCCGCCCGTATCGATGTGAAACCGTTCCAGACGCTGCTCATGCATTTTGCCAAGGCGAACAACGCTCATGTGATCGTCCGTGGACTGCGCGCGGTGTCGGATTTCGAGTACGAGTTCCAGATGGCGGCGATGAACCGCCGCCTCGATGCGACGGTGGACACCGTCTTCCTCATGGCGTCGGAGAGCCAGCAATTCATTTCGTCGCGCTTCGTCAAGGAGATTGCGCGGCTGGGCGGTGAGATCGCTCCCTTCGTCAGTAAGCGCGTGGCCGAGCGAGTGCGCAACGCCTTGGCGCGCGGCGGTGCCGCTGCGAAACCGCAGGATGACGGGATCGGAACCACGATTCCGGCTCCGGCGGCACGCACACCTCTCTAGGGTCGGCGCCCGCATTCACCATTGCCTCGCTGCGAGCGAGGCCTTAAATACACCCCCAATCCGAGCCCGTAGCTCAGCGGTAGAGCACGTGACTTTTAATCATGGGGTCGTGGGTTCGATCCCCACCGGGCTCACCATTGCCTCCGCTCTGGCCGATCGGCTTGTACCTGGCGCCGGGTACGCGAGCGTGGCCGTGTCGAGTGTTGTCCCAAGAACGGCCGCGCCTACCGGGAGCTGACTACTGCGCCGTCCAACCGCCGTCGACGCTGAAGGAGGCGCCGCGGATTTGTGCCGCTGCGTCCGAACAGAGAAAGGCGGCAACGCCACCCAACTGATCGGGAGTGACGAACTCCTTCGACGGCTGCTTCTCGGAAAGCAGAGCTAGCTTCGCCTGCTCGCCGGAGATGCTTTCGCGGGCTGCCCAGTCATCGACCTGCTTCTGGACCAGGGGGGTGAGGACCCATCCGGGGCAGATGGCATTGCAGGTGACTCCGGAGGCGGCGGTCTCAAGAGCCACGACCTTGGTCAGGCCGATGACGCCGTGTTTGGCGGCGACATAGGCCACCTTGTTGGCCGATGCCACGAGGCCGTGGGCCGAGGCGATGTTGATGATGCGCCCCCAGTTGCGCGCCTTCATCTGGGGCAGGGCGGCGCGGATGGCGTGGAAGGTCGCGGACAGGTTGATGGCGATGATGGCGTCCCATTTGTCAGCCGGGAAGCTTTCGATCGGGGCGGTGTGCTGGATGCCGGCGTTGTTCACCAGAATGTCGACCCGCCCGAGCTCCGTTGTGGCTTGCTCGATCATCGCGGCGATCTCAGCCGGCTTGCTCATGTCGGCGGCCGAATAGCCGACCTGGATCTTGCACGACCCCGCCAGCTCCTGGCGCAGACGGTCGATGGCCGTTCTGTCGGCAAACCCGTTCAGCATAAGGGAGGCACCCTGGCGTGCCAGGGCCCAGGCGATTCCCAAGCCGATACCGCTTGTCGAGCCGGTGACGAGGGCGACTTTACCATTGAGCATGCTGATTTCCCTTATAGTTCAGGATCGCCGCAAGGCCGCAAATTGACAAGAAAGTCAAATATTAACCAGAAGAACTTAACCTCTTGGTAAATCACTACCTCTTGCTTTTGCTTGGCTCAGTATGCCATGCTTGTGCTTAGGCTACGCTGTGAAGATTGCCTTGGTCATTTCCGATGTAGGCCTACCGCCCGTCTCGGCGCCGGCCCCCGCGCCGCCAGAAGCGGC
>VGEI01000100.1 GCA_016869415.1 Alphaproteobacteria bacterium | reverse complement strand
GATTTAGCGCTTGCTGCCCCCCGACCACACCGGATTGCCCTGGTTGATGTCGACGAAACGTGTACCCACGGCCAGCACGACATCGGCATGCGGAAACACGGCGCGGCCGCCCAGCGTGTTGAGCGCGAGGGGGTGCGTATCGGGCAAGCTGCCGCGGCCGTGATCGCTCATCACCACCGGTGCCTGCAGGAGGTCCGCAAGGCGGGCGAGGGCTTCGGAAGCGCGGGAGGCGATGATACCGCCGCCGGCGTAGATCACCGGGAACCGCGCCGCGGCCAGCACCTCCACGGCCTCATCGATCTCGCGCGGCTGCGGCGGGATGCGCCCGTCCTCGTCTGCCGGCGGGTCGATGAGCTCGACTTCATCGCTAGCGCTCAGCACGTCATGCGCGATCTCGATGCCGGCCGGCCGGGGTCGGCCGGTACGCATCTGTCTGACCGCCTCGCGCACGATAGCCGGGATCTCGCGCGGCGAGTTCGCTGCTCCCTGCCATTTCGTCACGGCGGCGAGGACGCCGGACTGGTTGTTGATCTCGTGCAGCAGCCCGCGGTTCTTGCCTATACCGCCTGAGTGGATGTTGCCGGAGATGCAGAGCACGGGCGAACTGCAGGCATAGGCCGTGGCTAGGCCCGACATGGCGTTGAGCAGGCCGGGGCCGGGGACGACCATGCACACGCCGAGCCGGTCGGTGGTGCGCGCGTAGCCGTCGGCCATGTAAGAGGCCGCCTGCTCGTGACGCGTGACAGTGAAGCGGATGCGGTTCTGCACTTGGCGCAGCCCATCGAGCGCCCAGTCGAGCTGGAGCCCGGGAACGCCGAAGACGTCGGTGACGCCTTCGCGGGCCAGCTGCTGCGCCAGGGCCTGACCGCCGGTCATTTTCATCGTGGGTGGTCCTTGGAAAGGGTGACGCCGCTGCCAGGTCCCGGCAGCGCCGTCAGGATACCCTCGCGCACCTCGAGTCCGACGAAGGGATCGTTCTGCAGGTGATGGAACTCCGCCAGCTCATGAGCGAAATACATCTGCGGCAGGGTGAGGGCGACGCTCAGCGCCTGCGCCTGATAGATGCGCGGCGCAAACGTGGCGCCGAAGCGATAGCGCAAGCCGGCCGGCTCGCAGATGCCGACGGCGGCCAGCACGTTGCGGATGCCGCCGAGATTGGCGATGCGTAAATTGATCGAGCCGACGATGCGGTTGGCGGCGAGATTGAGAATCTGCGGCAGACTCTGCGCGCTTTCATCGGCTTCGACGATGCACGGCGTCAGCGCCGCGCTCAGGCGCGCCAGCCCGTCGAGGTCGGCAGCGGAAATCGGCTGCTCGAAAAGCTCGACACCATGCTCGGCCATGCGTGGCAAGGTCTTGAGCGCCAGCCCGGTGTCGTAGGTCTGGTTGGCGTCCGCCATCAGGCGCACACCGGGGCCGACGCGCCCGCGGATGGCGCGCACACGGGCGAGGTCGAGTTCGGCGTCGCCGGAGATCTTGATCTTGAGGAAACGGTAGCCTTCCCGGGCCAGCCCGGCGGCGACCGCCGCCATTTCGTCCGGCGGCTTGAGTGCGATCATGCGCAGCTGCGGCGCCGAGTTATGACGCCGCCCGCCCAGCAGGTCGGACAATGTCGTGTTGAGCGTCCGCGCCCGCAGATCGAAGAGCGCGCATTCGATGGCGGCCTTGACCCTCGGCCAGCCGGGCACCAGGGCATCAAGGCCGTCCATGGTGGCGTTGATGTCGCCATCGTCGCGCCCCTCAAGCGCTGGAACGAGACGATCCAGCACGGTGCCGATCTCAGCCGGCGAGCGGTCGAGAGGAACGAGAGCACGGACGTAACCGTACCCGGTGACGCCCTTGTCGTTGGTAAGGTGAAGCACGAAGCCGGGCACCGTGCTGACCGGGCCGCTGATGAAACGCCAGGTCGGGTCGGTCAGCGGTTGCTCGCACGGCACGATGGAAACGGCCGAGATGGTCATACGCGCCGCGTTAGCCCCTGAGTCCGCGGTTTCATGCCGGGTCCGTACTCATAGCAGAGAGCGACACCGAGGGCGAACGATGCCCTCAGTAACGCATCGCCGTCGCGGCGTTGGGAGCGGCGTGCTCGACCAGCTTGCCGGCACGCACTTCCATGGCGTCGCGTGGCTTGAGGCGGCGTGCCTGGGCGGCTGTGATCAGGGGGAAATGCCGGCAGCTGTCGATGGCGCCGGCGACATCGAAGCAATTCTCCGGGTTGGTGATCCAAGAGGCTGGGTCGAGCCGGCTCATGTCATAGGGCCGCGAATAGGTGCGCAGCGTCTTCTTGGGGCCAAGCACGTACTCATGGAAATACGACATCGCCAGCTCGCGCGGCGAGCGATAGATGGGGTCGCGCCAGCGCAGCCAGATGTGGTTGCTCTTGGAGATGGCGCCCCAGTGCCGGCCGCGCCGGAAGAGCGCCACGACATGGTCATCGTCGCCGCCACCGGACTGGAAATCCATGAGCAGCGGCTTCTCGCCGTTGATCCACAGCGCACATGCGGCGATGAACGCTGCCTCGATACAATGGGCGCGGCGCTCGCGTAGCGTGGTGGCGACGGAAAAGCAGGTGTCACCCTCGGGCTCGAAATTGGTCGGCAGGGTGAGGATGAAGTCCTGGATTTTCTCCGGCGTCATGAGCTTGGCCAGGGTCGCGGCATGGGCCCGCGACAGGCCAAGCTGGCGTGCGAAAGCAACCCCTCTGGTCTTCGCCATCCCGTAATCCCGACTCGGCGCTGCGCACGACGCGAGTTCACCGTGTCGCTCTCATATCACGATTCGGCCTTGGGTTAAGGGGCCGCCGCGGCGCGGCGGATCTGCCCGATTCTTCGGGCGTGACCTGCTCGCTGGTCCCTGCTCTTATGCAACGGCACCGGTCCGGGGCAAGAATACCGGGATAGCTTGGGGGAATACGCTTGATCCAGCGCGTGGCGCGCGACAGTGACGTCCTTGCCGGCGGAGTGCTGGCGGCGCTTGGCGTCTATATCCTCGTCCAAGCCACTCGCTGGGAGTATATGGGGTTCGACGGCCCGGGACCCGGCTTCTTTCCCTTCTGGTACGGACTGGCGATCGTCATCCTGTCGCTTTGGCTCGTCGTCGGCCGGCTGTTCAGGCTGCGCCGCGAGAGCCCTGGCGCGGTCGATTGGCCCGGCGTGCGCCGCGCGCTGGGCACCTGGGCGCTCTTCGCCCTGTCGGTCGCCGTCATGCCCTGGCTCGGCTTTGTGCTCAGCTTCGCTCTGTTGACCTTCGTCTTGGTGCGCTGGCAGTTCGGCCAGGGCCTGAAAACGGCAGCGTTCACCGCCGTGGGTCTCGCCGTGGGATTCTACGTCCTGTTCCCGCTGGCGCTCGACGTGCCGCTGCCGGCCGGAAGGCTGGGCTTCTGACATGGAGGTGCTTGCCGGCCTCGCCTACGGGTTTGGCATCGCGCTGCAGCCGATGAACCTGCTGTGGTGTCTGCTCGGCTGTGTGCTGGGGACGCTGGTCGGTATCATGCCCGGCCTCGGTCCGGCGGCGGCGATTGCCATGCTGATGCCCATTTCCTTCAACATGGATCCTACCGGCGGCATCATCATGTTGGCCGGCATCTACTACGGTGCCAAGTATGGCGGCTCGACGACCTCGATCCTGCTCAACATTCCGGGTGAGGCGTCGTCGGTGGCCAGCTGCATCGACGGCTACCAGATGGCCAAGAGGGGCCGCGCCGGCGCGGCACTAGGCATCGCCGCTATCGCCTCGTTCGTCGCCGGCACGTTCGGCGTCGTTCTACTGACCCTGGTGGCGCCGCCGATCGCGCGCTTTGCCCTCTCTTTCAGCTCGCCCGAGTATTTCGCGCTGCTCAGCCTCGGCCTGGCTCTCGTCGTGCTCTTCGCCGGCGAATCGCCGATCAAGGCAGCGCTGGCCATGCTGCTCGGCCTCTGGTTCACCTCGATCGGCATCGATTTGTTCAGCGCCCAGGCGCGCTTCACCTTCGGTCAGACAGCGCTGCTCAACGGCATCGACTTCATGATCGTCGCCATCGGCGTCTTCGCTGTCGCCGAGGTGCTGGGCAGCGTTCAGGCGCGCACCGACGCGCAGCTGCTGAGCGTGCCGCGCGGCATCCGCAACCTCTTGCCCAACTGGGAGGAGCTCAAGGCCTGCCGCTTCGCCCTGGTCAACGGCTCGATCACCGGCTTCCTGGTGGGTGTGCTGCCGGGGGCGGGCTCGTCGATCTCGTCGTTCATCGCGTACGCCTTCGAGAAGCTTTTCTCGAAGCATCCCGAACGCTTCGGCCAGGGTGCGCCCGAAGGGCTGGCAGCGCCCGAGGCGGCGAACAACGCCGACACCAGCGGCGCCCTCGTTCCCATGCTGACGCTAGGTCTGCCCGGTGGCGGCACGACCGCCATCCTGCTCTCGGCCTTGGTCCTCTGGGGTCTCAAGCCGGGGCCGATGCTGATGCAGGATTCGCCGAACGTGTTCTGGGGCCTGGTCGCCAGCATGTACATCGGCAACCTGATGCTGCTGCTGCTCAACCTGCCCCTGGTCCCGCTTTTCGCCCAGGCGCTGCGCATCCCAGCCTACGTCCTCTTCCCGATGATCCTTGGCATCTCCGTGGTCGGTGTCTTCGGCGTGGCGCAGAGCATCTTCCATGTCGGCCTGCTCGCCGGCTTCGGGCTGCTGGGTTACGCCATGGCGCGGCTCGGTTTTCCCGGGGCGCCGCTCATCCTCGGCTTCGTGCTGGGCGACGGCATGGAGCGGGCATTGCGCCAGTCGTTGCAGATGTCCGGCGGCGACCTCGGCATCCTGGTATCGCGGCCCATCGCGGCTGGCCTGCTGGTAGCCGCCGTGTTAGTCCTGATAATGCCGCTGGTCGGGCGCTTCAACCGCTGGCGGCTGCGCGGCATCGCGGAGAACGGGTAGGTCTCGGCGCGGCTACAAGAATTCCGGGAGGAGGGACGATGAAACGGCGAGGCTTTCTGGTCGGCGCTGCGGCGCTGACCGTTCTGAGCGGCGTGGGCCCGGCCGAGGCGCAATACACGCCTTCGCGGCCGATCGATCTGGTCGTGCACTCAGGGCCCGGGGCCGGGCCTGATGCGTTCGGGCGGGCACTCATCGCCGCCATCGAGGCGGAGAAGATCTCGCCGGTGCGCATCCAGATCAACCACAAGATCGGCGGCGGCGGCGCCACGGCGGCCTCCTACATCATCGAGAAGAAGGGCGATACCAACACCATCGGCCTGTTCACCAGCGCCTGGATCGCCAATCCGCTTGTCCAGGCCGACATGAAGGCGACGGTCAAGGAGATGACGCCGGTGGTGCGGCTGGTCATCGAGCCGGCGGTGTTCGCCGTCAGGGCGGACTCGCCCTACAAGTCGATGCAGGAGATCGTCGACGCGGCGAAGAAGGATCCGACCAAGATCAAGCAGTCCGGCGGCTCGCCGCTGGCGCGCGACGCCATCGTCCGCCACGTGTTGATGTCGAACACCGGCGCGCGTTGGGCCTTCGTCTCGTTCCCCACCGGCTCGGAGCGCATCGCCGCACTGCTCGGCGGCCATGTCGACATGATGATCATCGAGCCAAGCGAGGCGGGCGAGCTGATCCGCGGCGGCCAGATGCGCGCCCTGGCGCAGGTCTCGGACAAGCGCCTGTCGACCTTCCCCAATACCCCGACGCTGCGCGAGGCCGGCTTCAACGTGCCCAACGTGCCGCAGGCCCGCGGCTTCGTGGCGCCACCGGATACGCCACGCGAGGTGATCGCCTTCTACGAGCAGCTGTTCGAGAAGCTGGTCAAGTCGCCGACCTGGCAGAAATACCTGACCGACAACCAGTTCGAGGACGCCTTCCTGAAGAGCGAGGAGACGGGGAAATTCTTCGACCAGTATTCCGACCTGATGCGCGGCATCCTGACCGGAGCCGGCATCCGGGTCGTCCGCTAGGCGCAACAGAGAGTCGACGTTATGGCTGGTGAGCTGACGGGCAAGGTCGCCCTGGTGACGGGCGGTGTCCGCCGGATCGGGCGGGCGACCGCGCTTGCCCTGGCTGCCGAGGGCGCCTCGGTGGCGATCAACGCGCGCAGCTCGCTCGACGAGGCGAAGGACGCGGCGGCCGAGGTGGCGAAGCTCGGGGTGAAGAGCAAGGCCATCCTCGCCGACGTGACCGACGAGAATCAGGTCAGCGCGATGATTGCCGAGATCGTCAGGGATTTCGGCCGCCTCGACATCCTGATCAACAACGCTGGCATCCGGAAGGATGCTGGCGTCGTCGAGATGACGCTGGCCGACTGGCGCTCGGTCATGGCGGTGGTGCTCGACGGGGCCTTCCTCTGCTCGCGCGCCGCCATTCCGCACATGATCAGAGCCGGCGGCGGCACGATCGTCAATATCGGTGGCATGACCGCGCACACCGGCGCCTCGGGCCGGGCCCATGTCAGCACGGCCAAGGCCGGTCTGGTCGGGCTGACCAAGGCCCTGGCGGTGGAGTTCGCCGACAAAGGCATCACGGTCAACTGCGTGGCACCCGGCAAGATCGGCGGCAAGCGCTCGGCGACATCGGGCAAGGGCGGCCAGATCCCCGGCGGCGGTCACCCGCTGGTCGGCCGCGAGGGCACGTTCGAGGAGGTGGCGCAGATGATCCGCACCCTCTGCGTCCCGACCGGCAGATACATCACCGGCCAGACCATCCACGTCAGCGGCGGACTTTACCTGCCCTAGGCCTGCAGCAGCGGGCGCAGGGCGCGCACGGATGGCAAAGTCTCGAGCCGCGCGACCGTCGCCACGAGCTCGGCCGCGCGAGCCGGCCCGATGACCGGCGCCAGCAGGTCGAGGGCTTTGCTCTCGACTTCCGCCTGGGGCATGGGATTGGCCGGCGTTCCGCGCACGGCGCGGGTACGGTGGCTGACCTTGCGGCCGTCGGCTGTCTCGACCTCGAGGATCGCCTGGCGCGCCGGCACGGCCTCGGTCAGCTCGCGGCTCGGCACCGCCTCGATGCGCTGGCGGATCGCCAGGATGTCGGCGGCCTCCATGCGCTCCTCGTCATGCGAGTTGGCGAAGGTGCAGGTGCCGTCGGCCAGCGTCACGGCAAGCAGGTGCTGCAGGCAGACATCGGGCATCGCCGCGTTGCTGACGATGTGAATGCGGTCGTCGGGCATATGGGCGACGATGCGCTTCGTGTTGCCGGGGGTCAGCTTGTGCTGCTCGATCAGCAGCGTCAGCGCGTCGAGGGCGGCCTGGATCGGCATGCCCACGGTCCATTTCTTGATCGAGGCGCTGAGGATCTCGTAGCGCTCGCCCAGCCCCTCGACCAGCTTCTCCGGCATGCCGCCGCCGCCGAACGCCGTGAACAGGTTGTGCGTGCCGGACAGGGGATCTTCGGTGGCGGTGAAGCCGGCGGCCACCATGGTGGCGCCGTAGACCGCGTTGCGCGCCCCCATGCCGCCGAAATCGAAGGCCTTCTCGATATGCTCGGGATCGCGGTTCCAGAACGGCACGCCCGAGGCCTGCTGCACCGTATAGGAGAGCAGGTGGCGGACCTGCCGCTCGCCCAGGCGCAGCAGGGCCGCCGCTGCCGCGGCCCCGCCGAAGGCGTTGCCCAGACTGTGGGTGCTGTAGCGCGCCTTGTCGGCGCGTTCGAGGCCGAGGGCCGGGCAGATACGCGCCCCGATGTCGTAGCCCAGCGCCACGGCGCGGATCAGGTCGGCGCCGCCGCGCTCCTTCTGCTCGGCGATGGCGAGCGCTGCCGGCAGCACGCCGCAGCCGGGATGGAAGCGCCCGCCGAGATGCGAATCGTCGGTCTCGTCGGCGTGGCCCATCATGCCGTTGGCCAGGGCGGCGTGGGCGGCGCTGGTGACCAGCTGAGTGCCGATCACCGTCGCCTCGGGCACGCCACCAAGCGTCGCGACGTAGCGCGCCGCCATCTCGCCCGGCTTCAGGCGCGAGCCCGAGAGGATCGCGGCCAGCGTGTCGAGGATGTGCTGCTTGGTCTTGACCACGACTTCGGGCGGGAGGGCGCCGTCGGCGGCAGCCGCCACGTACTGCGCCAGCCTGGCGGTGATCGGCGAGATGGTCGCGGAAGCGGATTTGGCCATGGGGATCAGGCGCAGGTTTGGATGATGTCGCGGATATCGGCCAGCGTGTCGAGACGCCAGGCAAGGTCGACGACCTTGCGGGCACGCTCGCTGCCGAGAACCGGCACGGCGTTGCCCATGAACTTGGTCTCAAGCGCCGCGTCCGACATCGGATTGGCAACGGTACCGGAGGCGTGCCGGACGTGGACTTCGTGGCGCGCCCCTTCCGTCGTGACCACCGTCGCTCTCGCCTCGTCCTTGCCGAAGCTCTCGACCGTATCGACCGCGATCTTGCGGCGCAGGGCGAGCACACCGGGGTCGGCGGCGCGCGCGTCCGAGAACTGGGCGATGCCGGCATTGCCGTCGATGTAGGCGACAGCGGCGGCGTGGTTGATCGAGAACTTGGCCATCAGCCCGCTCTGCGGATCGTCGACGCCGGTGATCTTCACGGCGTGCGGATGCACCTGAAGCTCGATCGCCCGGACGGCGTCGGCGGGACTCCCGGCCTTCTTCGCTGCGGCGATGACCGCGTCGATCAGCGGGTGCAGGACGACGCCGCAAGCGTAGGGCTTGTAGCCGTTGCGCGTGATCTCCCAGCGGCTGCCGAGCTCGGCGGTCAGGGCCTCGGGATCGGCCTCGGTGCTGTAGATGCGGGCAAACCCGCGCTTGCCCTCGATGATCTCCGCGGAGCTATCGAAGCCCTGCTCGGCCAGCAGGGCGGCCAGCACGCCGCCGGAGCCAGCCTTGCCGGCGTGCAGCGACTTGCAGCTGGTGCCGCGGTTCTGCTGCATGCCCGCGGCCTGGGTGGCGGCGATGCCCAGCGCGTAGGTGAGCTTGCGGGCGTCGAGGCCGATCAACCTTCCGGCGGCCGCCCCCGCGGCGACGGTGCCGAGAGTGCCGGTCAGATGCCAGCCACCGTCGTGGTGTCTGGGCGAGGCCTGGCCGGTGCGCACGCCCGCCTCGAAGCCGGCGATGTAGGCGGCGATCAGGTTTTTCCCGTCCACGGGTTTATTGTCGGAAGGGGCGCGGTCGCCGAGCGCGAACAGGGCCGAGAGGATGGGTGAGCTGGCGTGCAGCACCACGCCGCCCATATGCGTGTCGTCGAAATCGAGCAGATGGCCCATCTGGCCGTTGGCGATGGGCGCTTCGAGCAGGCCGAGCTTCAGGCCCCGGCCGAATACCGTTGCCTGGGGCTGGCTGCCGACGCTGCGCAGCACGGCGACGAGCTTGTCGATGGTCGTGTGGCGGCTGCCGGCCAGCGCGCAGCCGATCCAGTCCAGCAGGCCGCGCTTGGCCTCATGCACTGCTTTTGGCGGCAGATCCTCGTAGCGGACGCGGCTGAGAAAGTCGCAGAGATCGCGGGTCAGGTTGAGGTTGAGCGCTGCAACCCCGTAGGCAGCCTTTGCTGTCATGCGCGCCTCGCTTGTTTCAGGCGCGCCTACCTTAGACTATGCTGCGCTCAAATTCCTCCCGCCTCTCCCGACATTTCTTTTCCATGACACCCACCAGTACCAGCGGCCAGGGCATCGCGGTCGCGGTTATAGGGCTATTACTTTTCTCCTGCCTCGATGTGGTCAACAAGCTGCTGGGGCCGCTGATGCCGGTGACCCAGATTCTCTGGGTACGCTTCCTCGCCTTCGTGCCCATCGCGATGCTGCTCGCCTGGCACCCGGGCCAGGGGATCGCCTGGCGCACACAGCAGCCGGCGCTGCAAGCCGTGCGCGGCCTGCTGCTCGTGGCCGAGATGGGCATGTTCGTCTGGGCCTTCAAAATCATGCAGCTCGCCGACGTGCAGTCGATCGCCGCGGCGACGCCGTTGATGGTCATCGCCCTGTCGGCTCCCATGCTGGGGGAGACCGTGGGCTGGCGGCGCTGGTCGGCGGTCGGCGCCGGGTTCATCGGCGTGCTGCTGATCGTCCGGCCGGGTTTTCAGACCCTGGGTCTCGGCACGCTGGTGGCGTTGGGCGCGGCCGTGCTGTTCGCGCTCTACCAGATTCTCTTGCGCATGGTCGGACGTACTGACGGGGCGGGCACGACGGCCGTGTGGTCGGCGGTGATTGGTGCCATTGCCACCAGCTTCGTCGCCCCCTTCGACTGGATCTGGCCGACGGTTGAGGGCTG
>VGEI01000099.1 GCA_016869415.1 Alphaproteobacteria bacterium | reverse complement strand
ATCGCGGTCAGGCTCGCGCGAAGGCGGATTCACCCCGCCCATGTCATCGCATGGTCATTCTGGCGCAGGGCCCACCAAGCCGCCGCCCAGCGCGCGCACCTCAGAAAACGGCAACTGTAATGCTAGGGCGGGGCCATTGCCGCCGCTCTACTCCGCGGCGGCGCGTGTAGCCTGCTTGCCGGCCCAGATCGAGCTCGGCACCAGGATATAGCCCTCGAACAGCCGGCGCGCGGTGCGGATAAAGGCCGCGCGGCGGATGTCCGGCTTCTCCGCCGTGCCGTGGAACTCGAATTCCGTGCCCAGCTTGCCGGCCGGGTGCTCGATGACGATGGTGCGGCGCGGACCCGGTGGCAGTGCGGCAATTCCCTCGGCCACAGTGCCAGGGACCACGCAGGCGGCGGCCAGGCACAGCCCACCGGTCACCGCATGGGTGGCATGGCAGTTCTGCGGCACGAAGTAGCGTGAGGTGATGTGCCCGCCATCGCGCGGTTTGGCGATCAGGCAGAATTTCGGCACGACCTTGCCGGTCGCATCGCCCATGCCCATGAGTTGCGAGGCTTTCTGGCGCACCGTCTCCAGGCGCGCCAGCATGGCCGTGTCGGCGTCGAGCTCGGCCTTGGTCTCGTAGCCCGTCTTGCCGAAGTCGGTGGCGCGGGCCACGACCATGGGCATGGCGACGTCGACGCAGGAGACCTCGATGCCGTCGATCACGTCCTTCGGCTTGCCGGTGGGCAGCAGCTTGCCGGTCTTTGAGCCGACCGCGCTGACGAAGTTCAGCGAGATGGGGGCCGCCGTGCCCGGTACACCGTCGATGGCGGTATCGCCGTCATAGACCACCCGGCCACCGGGCGTCTTCACCGCTGCGTGGACGATGGCGTCGGTGTTGACGTTGAAGATGCGCACCGTCGTCTCGCCGTCCTGCGCCTTGACCAACCCCTGCTCGATGGCGAAGGGCCCGACGCCGGAGATGATGTTGCCGCAGTTCGGATTGGTGTCGACGAAGGCCTTCTCGATGCTCACCTGGGCGAAGAGGTAGTCGACGTCCGCGTCCGGCCGTTTCGACTTGCTGATCATCGCAACTTTGCTGGTTAGCGTGTCGGCGCCACCCACACCGTCGATCTGGCGCTTGTCGGGAGAGCCCATGGCAGCGAGCAGAACCTTGTCGCGGGTCGGCACGTCGTCAGGCAGGTCCGACGTGAGGAAATAGGGGCCCTTGGAGGTGCCGCCGCGCATCAGGACGCATGGGATACGGGTCTGCATGGTATTTGCCTTCACTTCGGAAAGAATTTCATGAACCAGTCGTAGAGCCCGTCAGGCGCCTCTTCCGACACGTAGTGGCCGCAAGGCAGCGGCCCGCCGGTCAGATTCTCGGCGTAGTCGCTCCAGATCTTCAGCAGGTCGCCGTAGACTTGGCCGGTATGACTGCGGCCGCCCCAGACGACCAAGGTGGGCATCTTGAGCTTGAGGCCAGCCTTGCGGTCGGCGGTGTCCATGTCGAGGTCGCAGGTGGCGCAGGCGCGGTAGTCGTAGCAGCTTCCGCGGATGGTCTTCTCGTTGAAGCAGCGCACATACTCGGCAAAGGCTTCGGGATCGAAGAAGCCGAGACCGATGCCCGGCTTCGACAGCTTACGCTCCATGTACCATTGGGCGGGGACCGAGGCCATCATGCGCTCGGGCAGATCGGGCGGCTGGGCCATGAACAGCCAGTGCCAAGACTTGATCGCCCAATTCTTCGAGGTGTTGGTCCAGATGTGATAGTTCGGCAGGATGTCGACGATGGCGACCTTCTTCACGCGCGCCGGGTGATCGACCGCCATGCGATGGGCCGTACGCGCCCCGCGGTCCTGACCGGCGACGAAGAACTCCTTGTAGCCGAGCTTCTCCATCACCTCGACCTGATCCTGGGCCATGGCGCGGAAGGAGTAGTTGATGTTGTTCTCGCCGGGGTCGGGTGCGGAACTGTCGCCGTAGCCACGCAGGTCGACGGCCACGACGTGGAAGTCCTTGGCCAGCCGCGGCGCCATCTTGTGCCAGATGCAATGGGTCTGCGGGTTGCCGTGCATGAGCAGGAGCGGCGGGCCCTTGCCGCCGTGGCGCAGGTGGATACGCGCCCCGCTGGTGTCGATATCCGTCCGGGTGAAGCCTTCGAACATGCGTGTCCTCGCCGTATGGGCCGTGAATTTAACAGAATCCCAACAGCATGTAATATCGCATCCCTACTGGAGGTGTGTCGCACATGAGGCTTCTCGTGCTCCCGGGCGATGGGATCGGGCCCGAAATCTCCGCCGCCACGGTCGAGATCCTCAAGGCGGCCGATCAGACCTTCAAGCTCGGGCTGCAGTTCGACTACGCCGATATAGGCCTCAAGACCCTTAGGAGTCATGGCACGACCCTGCGGCCGGAGGTCAAGGTGGCCTGCACTGCCGCCGATGCCGTGATCTTGGGCCCGGTCTCGCACAACATCTATCCGCCGCGGGCTGAGGGCGGCATCAATCCGTCGGGCGAGCTGCGTGTTTTCTTCGACCTCTACGCCAATATCCGGCCGAGCCGGGCCCGGCCTGGCCTGGCGCGCACGCCGCACCCGATGGACCTGATTATCGTGCGCGAGAACACCGAGGGTTTTTACGCCGACCGCAACATGCACATGGGCATCGGCGAGTTCATGCCGGACGAGAACATGGCGCTGGCCGTGCGCAAGATCACCGCCCATGCCAGTAACCGCATCGCCCGTGCGGCATTCGAGCTGGCTCGGGGCCGGAGCAGGCACGTCACGGTGGTCCACAAGGCCAACGTGCTGCGGATTTCCGACGGTCTCTTTCTGCGCGAGACGCGCAAGGTGGCCAGGGAGTTTCCCGACGTGAAGTGCGATGAGGTGATCATCGACGCCATGGCGGCGCTGTTGATCCGTGACCCGTCGAAATTCGACGTCGTCGTCACCACCAACATGTACGGCGATATCCTGTCGGACGAGGCGGCGGAGCTCTCGGGTAGCCTCGGGCTCGGCGGCAGCATCAACCGCAGCGACACGCGAGCGCTCGCCCAGGCGCAGCACGGCTCGGCGCCGGATATAGAGGGGCAGGACAAGGCTAACCCGACCTCGCTGATTCTCTCGGCGGCCATGTTGCTGGAGTGGCTGGGGCAGAAGCGCGGCAAGCCGGGGCTCGGGCAGGCAGCGTCGACGATCACCGCAGCGGTCGATAAGGTGCTGCTCGATCCGGCTACCCGCACCGTCGACATCGGTGGGCACCTCGGGACGAAGGCCTTCACGGCCGCTGTCCTCGCTGAATTCGCCAAGCAGGCCTCGGCGCGCCGCGTCGCCTAGAGGATGAACACACCAGTGCCCAGGCTCGATTCTGTGCGGCAGCACTTGCGTGACGCCTTTCTTGCCGACGAGAGCGCCACGGTGATGAAACTGGCCGACGCATTGGCGCTCGATCCGCAGACGCGTGCGGCCATCGCCGCCGATGCGATGCAGCTGGTGGCTGAAGTGCGCGCCCGCCCGGCGCCGACGCTGGGCATCGAAACGCTGCTGCAGGAGTACGAGCTCACCACGGCTGAGGGTATAGCCCTGATGTGCCTGGCCGAGGCGCTGCTGCGTATCCCGGACGCCGACACCGCCAACCGGCTGATCCGTGACAAGCTCGCCCACGCCGACTGGGACAAGCATGCCGGCAACAGTCCGTCGGTCCTGGTCAACGCCGCCACCTGGGGGCTGGCACTGACCGGCCGCCTGCTGCGTGAGGAAGAGCTCGCTTCGGCCGGGCTGTCGGCTGCGTTGCTCCGCATCTTTGCCCGCCAGAGCGAGCCGGTCATGCGCGAGGCGATGGAGGCGGCCATGCGCATCATGGGCCGCCAGTTCGTCATGGGCCGGACCATCGATGAGGCGCTGAAGCGCGCCGGCGAGAGCCTGGAGTGGCGCTACTCCTTCGACATGCTGGGGGAGGCGGCGCGCACCGCCGCCGATGCCGCGCGTTATCTCGAGGCCTATCACAAGGCCATCGAGGCGATCGGCCGTGCGTCGAACGGCCAGGGGCCGATCGCCGCCAACGGCATCTCGATCAAGCTATCGGCCCTGCATCCGCGCTACGAGGCCGCCCAGTCCGAGCGGGTGATGAAGGAACTGGTGCCGCGGTTGCTGGGGCTGACCGAAGCCGCCAAACGCTGGGACATCGGCCTTACCGTCGATGCAGAGGAGGCTGATCGGCTCGACCTGTCGCTTGACGTTATGGCGGCGGTGGTCGGCCATCCGTCGCTCGGCGCCTGGCAGGGGTTCGGTCTAGCCATGCAGGGCTATCAGAAGCGCGCGGTGCCACTGGTCGACTGGCTGGTCGAGCTGGCGCGCTCCCGCAGACGCCGGCTGATGGTGCGGCTAGTCAAGGGCGCCTACTGGGACGCCGAGATCAAGCGCGGACAGGAGCGGGGACTTGCCGGCTATCCGGTGTTCACGCGCAAGTCCTGGACCGATCTTTCCTATCTGGCCTGCGCCCGCGCCCTGCTGGCGGCGCCCGACGCGATCTACCCGCAATTTGCTAGCCACAACGCGCACACCCTGGCGGCCGTGCATCGCATGGCCGGGGACAAGGGCGAGTTCGAGTACCAGCGGCTGCACGGCATGGGCGAGTCCCTGCACCGCGTTGCCGGCGACCTTTTGCGCCCAGCGCCGCCGTGTCGTGTCTACTGCCCGGTCGGCAGCCACGAGGATTTGCTGCCGTACCTGGTGCGGCGGTTGCTGGAGAACGGCGCGAACACCTCCTTCGTGCACAAGATCTCCGACCCGCGCACGCCCATGTACAAGGTGGTCGAGGATCCGCACGACGTGCTCGCGGCGCGCGGCGCGCAGCCGCATCCGCGCATCGCGCTGCCGCGCGACCTCTACGGCGAACGGCGCAACAGCGTAGGCCTCGACTTCAGCGATACGACCGAAGTCGACCGTTTGATGGCGGCGATGGGCCGCTCTCGGGAGAAGGAATGGCGCGCGGGGCCTGTAGTTGGCGGTCGCCATCTCGAGGGTGCAGCCCAGACCCGGAACGAGCCTGCCAATCGCCAGAAGCCTGTCGGGCAGGTGGTCGAGGCGACGCCTTCGCAAGCCGATCAGGCGTTGACCGAGGCCAGCACCGCGCAACCCGGCTGGGACGCCCGGGGCGTCGAGGCTCGTGCCGCCATCTTGCGGCGGGCGGCCGAACTGTTCGAGGCCGGCCGGGCGTCGCTGATGGCGCGTATCGTGGCCGAAGGTGGCCGCACCGTGCCCGATGCCCTGATGGAGGTGCGCGAGGCGGTCGATTTTCTGCGTTACTACGCCGCTGAGGCCGGCCGTATCGGTTCCGTCGGCGAGCTGAGCGGCCCGACAGGTGAGCGCAACACACTCGGCCTCCATGGCCGCGGTGTCTTCCTCGCCATCAGCCCGTGGAACTTTCCGCTCGCTATCTTCACCGGCCAGATCGCCGCCGCGCTAGTCACCGGCAACGCCGTGATTGCCAAGCCGGCCGAGCAGACGCCGTTGGTCGGGATGGAAGCCGTTCGGCTCCTGCACGAGGCCGGCGTCGATGCCGGTGCGCTGCATTTCCTGCCGGGCGACGGGAAGCTTGGCGCGCATTTGGTGCGTGACCGACGTGCGGCAGGCGTCGCATTCACGGGCTCGACGCAGACCGCCTGGGCGATCAACCGGGCGCTGGCGGCGCGTGATGCGCCCATCGCCACTCTGATCGCCGAGACCGGCGGTCAGAACGCCATGCTGGTCGATTCATCGGCCTTGCCGGAGCAGGTCGTGGCCGACGTGCTGGCCTCTTCGTTCAACAGTGCCGGCCAGCGCTGCTCGGCCTTGCGTGTGCTTTTCCTGCAGGAGGACATCGCAGATCGGGTCGAAGCCATGCTGGCCGGTGCGCTCGACGAGCTACGTATCGGCGATCCGCAATTCCTTTCGACAGATGTCGGGCCGGTAATCGATGCGGAGGCTAAGGCGATGCTGGAGGGTCATGTTGCCCGCCTGCGCCGCGCGGCGCGGCCGATCCGCGAGCTGACTCTGCCGAGGGACCTACCGCCCGGCGAATACGTGGCGCCGGCGGTTTTCGGCATCGACACCATCGCTTTCCTGGAAGGAGAGGTGTTCGGGCCCGTTCTGCACGTCGTGCGCTACTCAGCCGACAGGCTCGACGCGGTCTTGGACGCGATCAACGCGACTGGCTTCGGCCTGACATTGGGCATCCACAGCCGGATCGACGATACGGTTGAGCGCATCGTCGCGCGGGCCCGCGCCGGCAATATCTACGTCAACCGCAACATGATCGGCGCGGTTGTCGGCGTGCAGCCTTTCGGTGGCGAGGGCCTGTCGGGCACCGGTCCCAAGGCCGGCGGGCCGCACTATCTGTCGCGTTTCGCCACCGAGCGGACGCTCTCGATCAACACCACCGCGGCCGGTGGCAACGCCACCCTGGTCTCGCTCGACGACGAGGGTTAGAGGACCCGGTAATAGCGGACATGCACCTCGGCGGCATGGCGGGCGCCGATGCCGACGAAGATCGAGCGGTTGAGCCAGTCATGCGGCCCGGCTGCGACCTCGAAGACGGGCGTGGTGCGGAAATAGTAAAGCGCCGGATCGACCGGCTCTCCCCGCATCAGGCGCTGCATGACCTCCACCGGCCCGTGGCGCAGCCCGCGATTCACCACATAGATCAGCGTATCGTCGTCGGTCTTCAGGGTGTAGCGCGCTACCAGATCGGTGACGCCGTCTGGCCGGATGACCTGGGCGTCGGCGCCACCGGGCATAACGATGCCCTTCAGGCGCGGACCTGCGAACGTGCCGCCAGCGATTGGGATGAAGCGCCGCCTGCCTGCTGGCGTGTCGCCTACCTCCTGGGGCGCATCGACGTTTGCCCGTAGCTCGAAGGCAAACTCGGTCGTCAGGCTCATGTGCCAGCCAACCGTCTGCGGACGTAGTCGAGATGCAGGCGCAGCTCAAAGAGCTGCTGGGCATAGGAGGCAGGCACCTTGAGGGTCGCCAGCTTCGGGTGGATCTCACCCAGCTCGCCTCGGATCTCGGTGAGCCGTTCGTTGGACGCTGTGGCAGCCTCGGTCTCCAGCTCGCGAATGCGGCCATACCATTTGTAGATCTTGCGCTGCACCTGCCAGCGGTAGGCCGGCGGGGCAAAGCGGACGATCGGCAGTAGGATGGTGATCAGCGGGATGAGCAGCACCATCATGCGCTCGATCCACACTGCGACGCCAAAGGGCAGGTAGCGGAAGAGGAAGGACGGCCCGCGCTCGAGATAGCGCGCGGCGTCCTCGTGCAGCGGCAGGTCGATCCGATCCCGGGTCGGGAAAGCGCCGGCGGGAGCGAAGAGCTGCCGGTGACCGTGTAGGTCGCGGGCGATCTTGAGCAGCAGACTGACCAGGGCTGGGTGAATGTCCTCGCGCACCACCAGAGCGCCGGTGGGCGCAAGCAGCAGGGTGTCGGCAGCCGGGACGTTGCGTGCCAGGCTGACGGCCCCGGCCGGCAGGCGAACCACCGACAGGAACGGCAGGCGCATGGCGTAGGCCTCGGCATGGGGGAAGGAGAGGAGGCGGGCCGTGCCATTGGCGATGAGGCTCACGAGGGCAGCCGGCGGCTCGGCGGCCAGGGTGATGACCGCGTCGACTTCACCTTGCGCCAGAGCGGCGAGGGCTGCCGCGCCACCTTGGCCGCTCAGGACCGCGCTTGCGGCGTCGATCTCGTTGGCCGCGAGCAATTGATGCGCTAGCACCCGCGTGCCGCTGCCCTCCGGTCCGATGGCGATACGCCGGCCACGCAGCTCCGCCAGGCGCGTGGCTCGGACATTGGACCTGACCAGGACCCAAACCGGCTCGTAGAACAATCCGGCGAGCGCCACCGCCTCGGGCACGTTCTCCTCGCTGGCGATACCACCCTGGATCAGCGCAACGTCGGCTTCTCCCGCCGTCAAGCGGCGCAGATTGTCGACGGAGCCCTGGGTCGCCAGCACCTGGGCTGTGATCTTGTCACGCGCCAGGGCTGCGCCGTAGCGGCCCGCCAGTGTGTGGTAGTAGCCACCTGGCAGACCGGCGGCGAAACGGATCTCCTTGGGTGGGGGTGGGTCGACGAAGTGCAGCGCGACGGCGATCACCACCACCACGATCAGGACAATCGGTCCATAGACCTTGAGGACTTCGCGCACTGGTCGCCCCCCATTTCACCCAGTTTCAGCTTAGCAGAACGGCGGTCGACCGGGAGGCTGCTGCAAGTCGCCTTCGGCCGGTTACTGCCAGTCCAGGGCGATGATGCGTGTATTGCCGGTGAGGCGGTTGAGCTCTTCCACCTCCGGCGGATCGAGCACGAAATCGAAAATCTCGAGATTGGCCCGCAAATTAACTTCGCCCGTCGCTTTGGGGATCGCCGCCACGCCAGGCTGCTGTACCAGCCAGCGCAAGGCGACCTGGGCGGCGGTCTTGCCATGTTTCTGGCCGATCCGCGCCAAGGTCCGATTGTTGATCAGCTTGCCGCGGGCCAACGGGCAATAGGCGACGACCGCCATGCTGTGACGGTGGGCGTAGTCGAGGATCGGGCGTTGGTTGAGCAGCAGGTGGTATTCCACCTGGTTGCAGGCGATAGGCGCCTTGTGTCTGGTCAGCGCTTCGTTCATCTGGCCAACCGAGAAGTTACTGACGCCGATGGCCTTCGCTTTGCCTGCGTCCTTGAGTTTCATCATCGCGCCGAGTGTCTCACCGAGCGGTACCGAGGCATTCGGCCAGTGGATCAGCAGTAAGTCGACATAGTCGGTCTTCAGCTTCTTGAGGGAGGATTCGGCGGTTGGCCCCACATCCTTGGCCCGAAGGTGATTGGTCCAGATCTTGGTGGTGATGAACAGGGATTTGCGGGCGACGCCGGAAGCGGCGACCGCCCGGCCAATCTCCGCCTCGTTCCCGTACATCTCCGCTGTGTCGATATGGCGGTAGCCCAGCTCCAGTGCCCGACGAACCGTGGTTTCGCAAGCGGTGCCGGAGAGCTGCCAGGTGCCGAGGCCCAGAGCCGGCATCTTGGCGCCGTGAAGTTCAATAGACAGCACGAATTTCTCTCCGGACTCCCGTCGAATTCTACCGGCCTTGCTGCGCCGCGAGGCCAACTATAGCATGCCGGCCATGCCTGGATTCGACGAACGCGACCGCACACTCGCCCGCCTGCTTGAAAACAATCGCGCCTGGGCGGAACGGATCAATACCGAGCACCCGGGATTCTTCGAGAAACTGGCCCGGCAGCAGGCTCCCGAAGTTCTGTGGATCGGCTGTTCCGATAGCCGTGTGCCGGCCAACGAGATCATCGGCGTCATGCCCGGCGAGGTGTTCGTCCATCGCAACGTCGCCAATCAGGTAATGCATGTGGACTTTAACTGTCTGGCGGTGATGCAGTATGCAGTGGAGGCGCTACGCGTGCGCCACATCATCGTCTGTGGGCACTACGGCTGTGGGGGTGTCAAGGCAGCTTTGCGCCGGCACGAACTCGGGTTGCTCGACAACTGGCTCTTCTCAATAGGAGAGTTCCGGCGCAAGCACAGTGCGATCATCGCAGCTGCCGGCAAGGAGGCCGAGACCGACGCTTTGTGCGAGCTCAATGTCATCGAGCAGGTACACAACGTTTGCAACACGTCGATCCTCCAGCAAGCGTGGCGGCGCGGCCAGGATCTGGCCGTACACGGGTGGATCTACGGCATTAATGACGGGCACCTGCACGACCTCGCGGTTACGGTGACTGGCCCAGAGGACATGGACGAGACCTTTACCGCGGCGTTCAGCGTGCCGCGGCCGGCGCACCGCCGATAGCGCTACGGCTCGATCTTGATATTGGCCGCCTTGGCCACGGTGGTCCAACGCTCGATGTCGAAGCGGATGGCCTTGGCGAAATCTTCCGCCGAGGCGGCTGAAGGGACGACCGACAGGCCCAGCAGGCGGTCGTGGATCTCGGGCATGCGCAGCACACGGCGCGTCTCGGCTTCGAGCTTGCGCACGATGGGCGCCGGCGTTCCGGCAGGCGCGAAGATGCCGCTCCACAGGCCGACATTGGCATCGGTGACACCGGACTCCCTCAGGGTCGGCAGATTGGGGAAGTCGGGCGAACGGTTCGGCGAGGTCACGGCGAGGGCGCGGACCTGGCCGCCCCGGATGTGGCCGGAAACGGCCGGCGCGTC
>VGEI01000098.1 GCA_016869415.1 Alphaproteobacteria bacterium | reverse complement strand
GCGATCATTTGTTTACGTTTGACGCGCCTCATTGCACCAGCGGCGAACCGGCGGCGGCGATATCGATCCCCTCGATGCGTGCCGCACCGGCGAGTACCTGGATGTACTGTCGCACGCCCATCCGCCAGGCATGATCGTGCAGGTACGCGGCGATCGTCTCACGCACCATCGGATAGTCGAGGTCGCGCCCCGGCTCGCGGCGCAGCAAGCGGACGATATGCATGCCGTAGCGGCTGGGCACCGGCGCCGCGCAGGTTTCCCCTTCGTCGAGGCTGCACAGATAGGTCTCGAACTCCGGCACGGTCGAGCCGCGGGTCACCTGACCGAGATGCCCGCCGGAGTCCTTCGAGGGGCAGTCCGAATGCTCGCGTGCCAGCGCCTCGAAGCGTTGCGGCTCCCGGGCAATGTCGGCCAGCAGCACCTCGGCTTTGCGCAACGCGGCCTCGCGGGCTTCGGCATCGTCGGGATCTGCGGCAATCAGGATGTGCTGCGCCTCGTAGAGATCGGGTGAGCGGAAACGCTTGCGGTTGTTGTCATAGTAGCGCCGGCAAGCCGCGTCGTCCGCCTCCGGTGTCTGCACCGCGGACTCGATCAGGGCCGCGACGGCGTCTTCCGGGCTATCGCCGGTAACACCACGGCGCGATGCTTCCTGCAGCAGGAGCTCGCGGACCACCAGCGCCTCGGCGGCAAGACGCCGAGCCTCGTCGAGCGAGTTAGCAGGATGGTACTGGACCTCCGCCTCGACCGCGGCGAGGGGGATCGCCACGCCGTTGACTGTCAGAGTCTCGATTGCGGTCATGGGACGAACCGAACGCGGTCGTTGATCGCCCGGCGACGCACCACCTGGTAGGGCCGGAACACGTACCAGACCGGCGCGCTCCAGATATGCACGAGCCGACTGAAGGGAAAGACGACAAACAAGGTGAGCCCGAGTAGCAGGTGCAGCCGGTAGACCCAGTCGACGCCGGCGACCAGTTCCGCGGCCCCGGCGCGGAAGGTGACGATGCGCTGCGCCCATTCGGAGAGCTGGAGCATGACCGCTCCGTCGGGGTGCTGCAGGGAATAGGGAATGGTGATCAACCCGAGCAGGAGCTGGGCCAGGATCATCAGCAGCACGACGATGTCCATGACGCTGCTGGTGCGCCGGATCCGCGGATCGGCCAGCCGCCGGTGGACCAGCAGAATGAGGCCGACCAGACAGACGACGCCGAAGACGCCGCCGGCGACGATGGCCAGCATCTGTTTGGCCGCGGCGGTCAGGCCCACGGACTCATAGAGCTGGTGCGGCGTCAGCAGGCCGACGAAGTGGCCGGCGAAGATCGCCAGGATGCCGACATGGAACAGGTTGCTGCCCCAGCGCAGCTGGCGGGCTCGCAGCATCTGGCTCGAGCCGCTGCGCCACGAATATTGCTCGCGGTCGAAGCGGATCAGGCTGCCGAGCAGAAAGACCGCAGCCGCGACGTAAGGGTAATAGCCGAAGAGAAGCTGGTTGACGTAGGCGCTCATCGCGAGGCTCCCGTCTCAAGGGTTTCCATGCGGCGGACCATGGCGGCCGCCTTACCGCAGGCTCCCGCCGTCTCGGTGGTGCCGCCGCCGAAGCGGACCTCGCGGTCCTCCCAAGCCTTGTCGAGCGCCTCGAGGCTGTCTTCCTGCTCGGGCGGCGGCGCGCTCTCTGCCGCCAGCGGTGCCGCGCCCGCCAGCGCCAGCAAGGCAGCCAGGACGCCGGCGTAGGCGCTGCCGCGCCGGGCGAGCCGTACCTGAATCTGAGCCATCAGCGGGGCGACATCGGCCAACATGGTCCGCGCCTCTTCCGCCGGCACCTCGCCGAGAAACTCGAGAAAGAGCGGCAGGAAATCGGGCAGCTCGTGCGCAGCGATCTCAACGCCGTGGCGGCGGTAGAGTTCGATCAGGTCGACCATGGCCGGCCCGCGGTCGCGTGAGTCGCCATGGACGTGCTCGAACAGATGCAGCGACAACGACGGCGTGCGGTCAAACAGACCGACATAGCGTTCCTGCAGCTCCATCAGGTCGCTGGTGCGCAGCTCGCGCAGCAGGCGCCCCACCGACCGGCGCGCGGCCACAGAGAGCAGGCCCTCGGTGAGCAGCGCGTTGTCGATCTCCTCGGCCGCGGCGACCAGATCCTCTGTGGGATAGGTCAGCAGCGCCGCCAGGGCACGATAAGTCTTCATCACTGCACCTCCTCCGGCTTGCGGCCGCTTGTCTTGCCGCCGAACAGCCCGGCCGTGCTGACGCCGTCCGAGCAGCCGTTACCGAAGCTGAAGCCGCACGAGCCTTTGAGATCGAAAGCATTCTCGGCGTATTCGCGATGCGTGGTCGGGATGACGTAGCGGTCCTCGTAGTTGGCGATCGCCATGTAGCGGTACATCTCCTCGACCTGCGCCGGGCTCAGGCCGACCTGCTCCAGCACGCGCCGGTTCTCTGCGCCGTCGACATGCCGACCGCGCATGAAAATGCGCATGGCCATCATCCGCTCCAGCGCCCGGACGATCGGGTACTCCTCGCCGGCGGTCAGCAGGTTGGCGAGATAGCGGACGGGAATGCGCAGGCTGCGGATGTCCGGCAGCCGGTCGGAAAAGCCGATCTTGCCCGCGTCGGCGGCCGCCTGGATGGGCGAGAGAGGCGGCACGTACCAGACCATCGGCAGGGTGCGGTACTCGGGATGCAGCGGGAACGCCACCTTCCAGTCGATCGCCATCTTGTAGGTGGGCGAGCGCCGGGCCGCTTCGAGCCAGGCCTCGGGCACGCCGTCGCGCCGCGCCTGGTCAATGACCGCGGGATCCTCGGGATTGAGGAAGATGTCGAGCTGCTTGCGGTAGAGATCCTGCTCGTTCTCGGCGCTGGCCGCCTCCTCGATGCGGTCGGCGTCGTAGAGCAGCACGCCGAGATAGCGGATGCGTCCGACACAGGTCTCCGAGCACACCGTCGGCTCGCCCGCCTCGATGCGCGGATAGCAGAAGGTGCACTTCTCCGCCTTGCCGGACTGCCAGTTGTAGTAGATTTTCTTGTAAGGGCAGGCGCTGACGCACATCCGCCAGCCGCGGCACTTGTCCTGGTCGACGAGGACGATGCCGTCCTCCTCGCGCTTGTAGATCGAGCCCGACGGGCAGGCGGCGACGCAGGCCGGGTTTAGGCAGTGCTCGCAGAGCCGCGGCAGGTAGAACATAAAGGTGTTCTCGAACTGCCCGTAGATCTCCTTCTGGATGTTGTCGAAGTTCTTGTCCTTCGACCGCTTGCGGAACTCCGTACCGAGAATTTCCTCCCAGTTCGGGCCCCACTCGATCTTCTCCATGCGCTGGCCGGTGATCAGCGAGCGCGGCCGGGCAACCGGCGCCGACTGCATCTCGCCGGCCCGCTGCAGATGCTCGTAGTCGAAGGTGAACGGCTCGTAGTAGTCGTCGATCTCCGGCAGGTGCGGATTGGCGAAGATCTTCGCCAGCACCCGCCACTTGCCGCCGATGCGCGGCTGCAGCTTGCCGCCGCGCGTGCGACGCCAACCGCCCTGCCACTTGTCCTGGTTCTCCCATTCCTTGGGGTAACCGATGCCAGGCTTGGTCTCGACGTTGTTGAACCAGGCGTATTCGACGCCGGAACGCGAGGTCCAGACGTTCTTGCAGGTGACCGAACAGGTGTGACAGCCGATGCACTTGTCCAGGTTCAGCACCATGGCGATCTGGGCGCGGACTTTCATTGTCGTATCTCCTCGGGCCCGGCTATTCGGCCGCCGCGGCCGGTGCTGCCGGCCGGTCGAGCCAGTCGACATTCGCCATCTTGCGGACGATGACGAACTCGTCGCGGTTGGTGCCGATCGTGCCGTGATAGTTGAAGCCGTAGCTCTGCTGGGCGTAGCCACCGATCATGTGCGTCGGCTTCGGGCAGGCACGGGTCACAGAGTTGTGGATGCCGCCGCGGGCCTGCGTGATTTCGCTGCCCGGCACGTTCACGATCTTCTCCTGCGCGTGATACATGAGGACCATGCCCTCGGCCACGCGCTGGCTGACCACAGCACGGGCGACGAGCGCGCCGTTGACGTTGAAAGCCTCGATCCAGTCGTTGTCCTCGATGCCGGCCTTGGCGGCGTCCTTTTCGGACAGCCAGACGATCGGCCCACCGCGGGACAGGGTCAGCATCAGCAGGTTATCGGTATAGGTGCTGTGGATGCCCCATTTCTGGTGCGGCGTGATGAAGTTCAGCACGATCTCCTGGTTGCCGTTCGGGCGCGCACCCAGCATCGGCTTCACCGTCTTGAGATCGACCGGCGGCTTGTAGACGCACAGCGCCTCGCCGAAGGCGATCATCCAGGGGTGGTCCTGGTAGAGCTGCTGACGTCCGGTGAGCGTGCGCCAGGGAATCAGCTCGTGCACATTGGTGTAGCCGGCGTTGTAGCTGACATGCTCGGACTCCAGGCCGCTCCAGGTCGGCGAGGAGATGATCTTCCGCGGCTGCGCCTGCAGATCGCGGAAGCGGAGCTTGTCGTCCTCGCGCGGGATGGCGAGGTGGGTGTGATCACGGCCGGTGATCTTGCCTAGCGCCTCCCAGGCCTTGACCGCGACGGCGCCGTTAGTTTCCGGCGCCAGCGTCAGAATCACCTCCGCCGCGTCGATATCGGTCTCGATCCGCGGCAGGCCCTTGCTGACGCCTTCTTCCGTCACCGTGCGGTTGAGCTCGCCAAGGAACTTCACCTCCGTCTCGGTCTTCCAGGCGATGCCCTTGCCGCCGTTACCGACCTTGGTCATCAGCGGACCGAGAGCCGTGAATTTTTTGTAGGTGTTGGGATAGTCGCGCTCGATCGGGATCATGGCCGGCGCTGTCTTGCCCGGCAGCAGATCGATCTCGCCCTTCTTCCAATCCTTAGGCGCGAAGGGCTGGGCGATTTCCGCCGGGCTGTCATGCTGGATCGGGCTCAGCACCAGATCCTTCTCGACGCCGAGATGCCCCGGCACGACCTCGGAGAACTTGCGGGCGATGCCCTTGAAGATCTCCCAGTCGCTGCGTGCTTCCCAGGCCGGATCCACCGCTGCGGACAGCGGGTGGATGAAGGGGTGCATGTCGGAGGTATTGAGGTCGTGCTTCTCGTACCAAGTCGCCGTCGGCAGCACGATGTCGGAGTAGAGGCAGGTCGTCGACATGCGGAAGTCGATGGTGACCAGCAGGTCGAGCTTGCCCTCCGCGCCCTTCGAGTGCCAGGTGACCTCTTCAGGCTTACGGCCGCCCTCCTCGCCCAGGTCCTTGCCTTGGACGCCGTGCTGGGCGCCCAGCAGGTACTTGAGGAAATATTCGTGGCCCTTGCCGCTCGAGCCGAGCAGGTTCGAGCGCCAGACGAACATGTTGCGCGGGAAGTTCTTGGGATTGTCAGGGTCCTCGCACGACATCCTGATGCGCCCCGCCTTGAGCGCCGCCGCCGTATAGGCCGCCGGATCCTGGCCCGCCGCCGCCGCGTCTCTAGTCACCTGCAGCGGGTTGGTCTCGAGCTGCGGCGCCGACGGCAGCCAGCCCATGCGCTCCGAGCGCACGTTGAAGTCGATCAGGCTACCATGCATCGCCTTGGGATCGGCCAACGGCGAGAGGATCTCCTCGACGCCCAGCTTCTCATGCCGCCACTGGTTGGTGTGCGCGTAGAAGAAGGAGGTCGAGTTCATGTGCCGCGGCGGCCGATGCCAGTCGAGCGCGAAGGCCAGCGGCGTCCAACCGGTCTGCGGGCGGAGCTTCTCCTGGCCCACGTAGTGCGACCAGCCGCCGCCTGACTGCCCGATGCAGCCGCACATCACCAGCATGTTGATGATGCCACGGTAGATCATGTCGCCGTGATACCAGTGGTTCACTGCGGCGCCGAGGATGACCATGGACTTGCCCTTGGTCTTGTCGGCCGTCTCGGCGAACTCGCGGGCAACGGCGATCACGTGCTCGCGCTTCACGCCGGTGATGCGCTCCTGCCAGGCTGGCGTATAGGGCACATCCTCGTCATAGGACTTGGCGACGTTGCCGCCGCCCAGGCCGCGGTCGACACCGTAATTGGCGACGAACAGGTCGAAGACGGTGGCGACCAGGGTCTCGCCGTCCTTCAGCGCGAGCTTCTTGACGGGCACGTTGCGCACCAGCACGTCGGCGTGCGGCGAGTTAGGGAAATACTCGTGCTCGCGGCCACCGAAATACGGGAAGCCAACGCCGACCACCGCGTCGCGGCCCTCGATCAGGCTGAGCCTGGGCGCGATCTCGCCACCGTCGGCCGCCTTGGTCTCCAGGTTCCACTTGCCCTGATCCCCCCAGCGGAAGCCAACCGAGCCCAGCGGCACCGTGACCTTGCCGGTCTTCTCGTCGATACAAACGGTCTTCCAGTCCGGGTTGTTGGCCTGGCCGAGATTGTCGGCGAAGTCCGAGGCCCGCACGAAGCGGTCCGCCACCCAGGTCTCGCCGCGCTTCACCAGCCGCACCAAGTGAGGCATGTCGGTGTACTGGCGGCAGTACGATTCGAAATAGGCGCTTTTCTTGTCGACGTGGAATTCCTTGAGGATGACATGGCCCATCGCCATGGCCAGGGCCGCGTCCGTGCCCTGCTTGGGCGCCAGCCAGATATCGGCGAACTTGGACGCCTCGCTGTAGTCGGGCGTGACGGTGACGGTCTTGGCGCCCTTGTAGCGGACCTCGGTCATGAAATGGGCGTCGGGCGTGCGCGTCTGCGGCACGTTCGAGCCCCACATCATGATGAAGTTGGAGTTGTACCAGTCGGCGCTCTCCGGCACGTCGGTCTGCTCGCCCCAGGTCTGGGGCGAGGACGGCGGCAGGTCGCAGTACCAGTCGTAGAAGCTCATGCAGACGCCACCGATCAGCGACAGGTACCGCGAGCCGGCAGCGTAGGAGACCATCGACATGGCCGGGATCGGCGAGAAGCCGATGATGCGGTCGGGGCCGTAAGTCTTGGCAGTGTAGACATTGGCCGCCGCGACGATCTCGTTGATCTCATCCCAGCTCGAGCGCACGAAGCCGCCGCGCCCACGGATCTCCTTGTAGGCTTTCGCCTTCTCCGGCGATTCGACGATCGACGCCCAGGCCAGGACCGGGTCCTTGTGCTGCAGCTTGGCCGCACGCCATAGCCGCAGCAGGCGACCGCGCACCATCGGGTATTTCAGGCGGTTGGCGCTGTAGAGGTACCAGGAGTACGATGCGCCCCGCGAACAGCCGCGCGGCTCGTGGTTGGGCAGATCCGGCCGGGTGCGCGGGTAGTCGGTCTGCTGGGTCTCCCAAGTGACGATGCCGCCCTTGACGTAGATCTTCCAGCTGCACGAACCCGTGCAGTTGGCGCCGTGCGTCGAGCGCACGATGCGGTCGTGCGCCCAGCGGCTCCGGTATGCCTCTTCCCAGCTTCTGTCTTCGCGCGTGACGATGCCGTGCTCACCCGAGAACGTATCGACGTTCTTGCGGAAGAACATCAGGCGGTCGAGAAAATGACTCATCGGTTGATCTCCGATTTAGAGGTTCAGCACGGGGCTTCCGCGCCCTTGCGGGCGTAGTACCACCAGTTGATGACGGTGCAGGCGGCGTAGAAGACGGCCGCCCAGTAGAAGAAGGCGTTGAACGTGCCGAACCAGTCGGCCGAGTAGCCGAGCATCAGGCCGCAGGCGAAAGGCCCGTATGCGGCCATGGCGCCGGTCCAGCCGATCACGCCGCCTGCTTGGCGCGGCGGGAAGAGCATCGGCATCTGCTTGAAGGTCGAGGCGTTGCCGATACCGGCGAAGAAGAAGAGGCCCAGCATGGACGCCACGAAGTAGGGGAAGTCATCCATCGAGGTCGGCGCCGTGAAGAAGGTGACCGCAATGGCGCAGGCAACCAGCCCGAGCCCCGACCAATGCGTGACGCGAGCACCGCCGAGCTTGTCGCTCACCGGGCCGGCAACGATACGAATGACCGAACCGACCAGCGGCCCGAGGAAGGCGAAGGCGAGCGGATCGGGCGCCCCCGGCAATCCGCCGTAGATCTGGCGGATAAGCAGCGGGAACGTCGCCGACAGGCCGGAGAAGGAGCCGAAGGTCATGATGTAGAGCAGCGTCATGAAGAACGCGTGCTTCATCTTGAAGATGTCCATCTGCTCGCGGAACTGGGCGCGCACCGGGACGCTGCGCAGCGTGAACCACGCAAGCACGCCGAACACGACGATGAACGGGATGTAGATCAGGGTGGCGTTCTGCAGCCAGATCGAGCTCTGCGTTCCGGCCCGGGTGAAGGTCTGCGGCTCGCCGGCGAGCGTGCCCACGAGGACGAAGCCGATGATCCACGGCGTCACGAACTGCACGACGCTGACGCCAAAATTGCCGATACCAGCCTGAATGGCCAGCGCCGTGCCCTGCAGGCGCTTGGGGAAGAACAGGCTGGTGGACGGCATGAAGGACGAGAAGTTGCCGCCGCCAAGCCCGGCGAGGAACGCCAGCGTCATCAGCACCCAGTACGGGGTCGTCGGATCCTGCACGGCATAGAACCAGCCCACGGCCGGGATGAGCAGCGACAATGTCGAGAACGTGACGACGTGCCGCGTGCCGTAGATCGGGATAAGGAAGGTGTGGATGACGCGCAACGTGCCGCCTGCCAACCCCGGCATCGCGGCCAGCCAGAAGAGCTGGTTGCTGGTGAGCTTGAAGCCGATGCCCGGCAGCCGCACGACGAGGGCGCTGACCACGAACCAGACGATGAAGGCCATGATCAGATTGGCCGTGGTGATCCAAAGGGTGCGCCAGGCGAGGCGGCTTCCCTCCTCCTTCCAGAACGTCTCATTCTCGGGCTCCCAGCGCGCGAGCCAGGTGCGGCTCGGCGCGGCCGGCAGAGCGGCGGGGAGGTCGGTGGCCATGGCGTTTCCTTTCAGGCGGCAGGACGCTGGGAGGCGGGCATCGCGGGCTTGTCAGTGCGCGGCGGCAGCACCGGGCCCAGGATGTCGACCTCGGGCAGGTACTTCGGCCCGGCGAGCTCAGGGATGCGCCGCTTTTCCATGTAAAGGATGGCGAAGTGCATCCATGCCAGGGATGCTGCGACGATCAGGAACAGCAGCATGAAGCAGCTCGTCCACACGCCGATCAGGTCGTTCATGGCACCGAAGGCAATCGGCAGCACGAAGCCGCCGAGCCCTCCGACCAAGCCGACGATGCCGCCGACGGCACCGACGCGATCGGGGTAGTAGACCGGGATGTGCTTGTAGACCGCAGCCTTCCCGAGCGACATGAAGAATCCGAGGATGAAAGTCAGGATGGTGAAGGGCACGAAGCCGATGGCGATGGTGAATTTGATGTCGCCCTTGATCCCATGCACGACGTAGTCGGTCGCCGGGTAGGAGAGCAGGAAGGTGCAGATCACCGAGGCGATGAAGGTCCAGTACATCACCCGGCGCGCACCGTACTTGTCAGAGAGCACACCGCCAAAGGCGCGGAAGACGCTGCCGGGGATCGAGTAGGCAGCGCCAAGCATGCCAGCGGTGACGATGTCGAGCCCGTAGACGCCGACGTAGTAGCGCGGCAGCCACAGGGCCAGCGCGACGAAGGCGCCGAAGACGAAGAAGTAGTAGAGCGAGAAGCGCCACACCTGCAGCTTCTTGAGGGGGCCGAGCTGGCTCAGCATCGGTTCCGGCTTCGCGCCGGTCCGCCGACGCTCGGCCAGCGCCGGGTCGTCTTCGGTCGTGAACCAGAAGACGATCGCCATCACGACAAGCGCCGCTGCCCATAGCTGCGCCACGGCCACCCAGCCGAAGGCGACCATGACCATCGGTGCCAAGAACTTGGTGACGGCCGCACCGACATTGCCCATGCCGAAGATGCCGAGCGCCGTACCCTGCTTCTCCTTCGGATACCAACGCGAGACATAGGCGATGCCGACGGCGAAGGAGCCTCCGGCGATGCCGACGCCGAGTGCCGCGATCAGAAAGGTCGGATAGTCGTAGGCGAAGGTCAGTAGCCATGTCGCCACTGCCGCCGCCAACATCACGGCGACGTAGACGACCCGGCCACCGTACTGGTCGGTCCAGATCCCGAGCACGAGGCGGACCAGCGATCCGGTCAGAATCGGCGTGCCGACGAGAAGGCCGAATTGCGTGTCGTTGAGGCCGAGATCCTTTTTTATCTGCACGCCGATTATCGAAAAGATCGTCCAGACGGCGAAACAGACCGTGAAGGCGGTCGTGCTTAAAACCAGCGCGCGGTTGGCGTTGTCCGAGGTGGCGACAGGAACAGTCGACATCGTTTCCCCTCAG
>VGEI01000097.1 GCA_016869415.1 Alphaproteobacteria bacterium | reverse complement strand
CGGGGGATCCGGGGTCGCCGGTTTTCCCTTCTAATTCGCGATCCCGCAGGCGATGGGGGAGGAGGCGATGCGCACCAAGCAGGTCGTCGGCACCGAGAGCGATGTGCACAAGGCGATCCTCGGCGGCATGGACCCGCAGCAGGCCTATCTCAAATACGGAAAGTTCTAGTCCGCGTCCGCGCGGGCGTGGCCGATCTTGAAATCGTTGCCGCCCGTCCGGTCCTGCCCCGACAGCAGCCACAACGGACGGGTGGCGAAATCGACGCGGTAGCCGCTGGCCGATCCCGTCGCGATCAGCGTGCGGTCGAACACCGACGTTCCCGGCATGTAACGGATCGCGACGCCCGCGCGCCGCTTGGGCGAGCGGTTCGCGTTCGAGCCGTGGATCAGGTAGACGTCGTGCATCGACATCTGGCCGGGCTCCAGCTCGATGTCCACGGCCGCGCCTTCGTCGAAAGTGCCGGGGATGGCGCGCTGGTTCAGCACGACATCGGTGCGGTCCTCGCGCATGTGGTCCAGCAGCGCGCGTGGGCGGTGCGACCCCGGGATCACGCGCAGGCAACCGTTCTCTACCCTCGATTCGTCGAGCGCGATCCAGACCGTGCAGGTCGCCAACGGGCGGATCGGCCAATAGTGGCCGTCCTGGTGCCATGGCACATCCATGCCGTCGCCGCCCGGCTTGCAGAAGATCTGGCAGCCCCACAGGATCACATCGGGGCCTATCAGCTGTGTGGCGGCCGCGACGATCGCAGGATCGCGCGCGAGATCGAGAAAGTCGGCGCTGCCGCGCACGCCTTCGGCGTTCTTTCCCTCGAGATGGGCGCTCACCAGCCGTTCGGGACGGATCGTCGGGTTGTCGGCGATGACCCGGTCGAGCGTGGCGCGGAGTGCCGCGACGCGCGCCGGCGCCAGCCGCAGCGATGGGACGACGTAGCCGTCCTTCCGGTAATGCGCGATCTCGTCGTCGGAGAGCTTCATGCCGATATTCCCCGGTTGAACGTTAATGCTGAACATCACCCGCCATTGCGGTCAATCCCAACGCGTCGTCGAGCTCGCGGCAGGCCAGCAAGCCGGCGTCGGATGTAACGGTGGAACCGTAGAACTCCGGTTTCAGGCGGCAGTCGAAAACGGGCTGCAGGGGGCGATGAGGCGATCTACCCTCCGAATTCCCCATCCAAGTGGCCCTTCCACAAGCTTAAGCTCGTGATTCCTAAGTCAGAAACGCGCCATTCAGAGATCAGCTAAGTCGCTCATTTGGGATATGCGGGCGAATACCAATGACGGGCGTCCCTTTAGCGCTCCTGGTCGCGAAACGGAGCCTTGGCGTAGTAGTGCCAGAGGAAATGCGCCGCCGCTCCCCGATAAGGTCGCCACGACTCGGCCAGCCGGATCATACGCTTTTCATCGGGGCGCTTCCGCAGCCCGCGCAGGCGTTGCATGCCGACCTGCAAGGCGAGGTCCCCCGCCGGCCAGATGTCCGTGCGCTGCAACGCGAAGAGCAGGTAGATCTCGGCACTCCACCGCCCCAGCCCCTTGATGCGCGTAAGTTCTAGAATCGCCGCCTCGTCCCCGAGGCGATGCAGGCGCTCAAGGTCGAGCCGCCCGTTGGCGATCTCACGCGCCAGGCACAGCGTGTACGTTGCCTTCTGCCGCGACAGGCCGAGGAGCCTCAGTTCGTCTGCCGTCCGGGCCAAGACTCCTTCCGGCGTGAACGGGTCGATACCTCCCGTCAGCTTCGCCCACAGCGCGGCTGCCGAAGCCGTCGAGACCTGCTGGCCGACGATGATCCGGGCGAGGCTGGCGAAGCCCGGTTCGCGCATGCGCGGCGGCGGGAGCCCGACCGCGGCGATCGCCGACGCCAGGGCCGGATCGGCAGCGGCGAGCCGCCGCAGCGCCGCGATGTGAGGATTGCGAGCCATAGACGCGATACGGGCCTAAGTGTTTGACGCTCTCAGGCATTGCTAATACAAGGGCTTAACAGTACGCCGAAGAACAAGGACACGAAATGGCTGGGGATGGCGGGCCGTCTGCCCGCAGCGAGGTCATTGATACCTCGCCGACAGTGCACGACGAGGTCAAGACGACGACCTGCTACATGTGCGCCTGCCGGTGCGGCATCAAAGTCCATCTCAAGAACGGCAAGATCCGCTACATCGAGGGCAACAAGGCCCATCCGGTGAATCGCGGCGTGCTGTGCGCAAAGGGCTCCGCCGGCATCATGCAGCACTACTCGCCCGCACGGCTGACCAAGCCGCTCAAGCGGATCGGCGAGCGCGGTAGCGGCGAGTTTCAGGAGATCGAGTGGGACGAAGCGCTGGCGCTGGCCACGCAATGGCTCAGCCGGATCCGTGCCAGCGATCCCAAGAAACTTGCCTTCTTCACCGGGCGCGACCAGAGCCAGGGGCTCACCGGCTGGTGGGCCGCCCAGTTCGGTACACCCAACTACGCCGCCCATGGCGGGTTCTGCTCGGTCAACATGGCCGCCGCCGGGCTCTACAGCATCGGCGGCAGCTTCTGGGAGTTCGGCGAGGCCGACTGGGAACGCACGAAGTACTTCATGATGTTCGGCGTCGCCGAGGATCACGATTCGAACCCGATCAAGATCGGCCTCTCGAAGCTCAAGGCGCGCGGCGCCAAGTTCGTTTCGGTCAATCCGGTGCGCACGGGCTACTCGGCCATTGCTGACGAGTGGGTGGCGATCAAGCCCGGCACCGACGGCCTCTTCGTCTTTGCGCTGATCCATGAGCTGCTCAAGGCCGACGCCATCGACCACGACTATCTCGTGCGCTACACCAACGCGCCCTGGCTGGTCATCGACAACCCCGGCCAGTCCGATGACGGGCTATTTGCCCGCGACACCGCCGGCCATCCGCTGGTCTGGGATGCCGCGACTGACGCGCCGGCCAACGCGATGTTGGCCGACATCAAGCCGCGGCTGGCGGGCGAGTACCGCTTGCCGGACGGTCGCAAGGCGCGGCCCTCCTTCCACCGCCTGGCCGAGCGCTATCTCGATCCGAGCTACGCACCCGATGCCGTGGCGGCGCGCTGCGGCGTCTCCACCGAGACGATGCGCCGTCTGGCGGCGGAGCTCGCCGAGATCGCCTTCAAGCAGCCGATTGTCCTGAATCAGCCCTGGACCGACTGGGCCGGACACCGCCACGAGACGATGATCGGCCGACCGATCGCCATGCATGCCATGCGCGGCATCTCGGCGCATTCGAACGGCTTCCACACCTGCCGGGCCATCCATGTGCTGCAAATGCTGCTCGGCGCAATCGATACGCCCGGCGCCTTCCGTTACGAGGCGCCCTTCCCGCGCCCCTGCCCGCCTCCCGGCAAGCCCGGCGGCAAGACCGTGACGCCGAACGCGGCGCTGGGCGGATTGCCGCTCGGTTTCCCCCTGGGGCCCGAAGACCTGCTGATCGAGGAGGACGGCTCGGCCCGACGGATCGACAAGGCGTTCTCCTGGGAAGCGCCGCTCGCGGTCCACGGCATGATGCACATGGTGATCGCCAACGCCTGGAAAGGCGATCCCTATAGCATCGACACGCTGTTTCTCTACATGGCCAACATGGCCTGGAACTCGGCGATGAACACCGCCGGCACCATGACCATGCTCGCCGACAAGGACGAGAGCGGCGCCTACAAGATTCCGCACATCATCTATGCCGACGCGTTTTTCTCCGAGACGGTGGCCTTCGCCGATCTCGTGCTGCCCGATACGACCTATCTCGAGCGATGGGACTGCATCTCGCTGCTCGACCGGCCGATCGGCAATGCCGAGGGTCCGGCAGACGCCATCCGCCAGCCTGTGGTGCAGCCTGACCGCGACGTGCGACCGTTTCAGGATGTGTTGATCGATCTCGGTGCCCGCCTGAAGCTCCCCGGGTTCGTCACACCCGACGGTACCGCGCGCTATCCCGGCGGCTACAAGGACTACATCGTCAACCACGAGCGCCGCCCGGGTATCGGTCCGTTGGCCGGCTGGCGCGGCATCGACGGCGACAAGCAGGGCCGCGGCGAGCCAAACCTCGATCAGCTCCAGCGCTACATCGAGAATGGCTGCTTCTGGAAATACGAGCTGCCGCACGACCAGCTCTACTACAAGCACGCCAACAAGGCCTATCTGGAGACGGCGACGCGATTCAGCTTCATCGACAGGCCGGAACCCATCGTGCTGCAGCTCTATTCGGAGACGCTGCAACGCTTCCGCCTGGCGGCGCAGGGCCATGGTCCGGTGCAGCCGCCGGAGATGCACCGCCAGCGGGTTGCCGCCTACTTCGATCCGCTGCCCATCTGGTACGAGCCGTTCGAGAGCGCCGCCGTGGACACCGGTGCGTTCCCCTTGCGGGCGATCACCCAGCGCCCGATGCCGATGTATCATTCCTGGGGATCGCAGAACGCCTGGCTGCGGCAGATCCTCAGCACCAACAGCCTCTATGTGAATCGCCGGACGGCGGCGCAACACGGGGTCAAGGACGGCGACTGGGTCTGGCTCACCAGCCACCACGCCCGCGTCAAGTGCCAGGTCAAGCTGATGGACGGGGTCGAGGCGGACACGGTGTGGACATGGAACGCCATCGGTAAGCGGCCGGGCGCCTGGAATCTCGCGCCGAATTCACCGGAGGCGACGCGCGGCTTCCTGCTCAACCATGTGATCTCCGAGCTGCTGCCCGAGCGCAACGGCTATCGCTACGCCAACAGCGACCCCGTCACCGGACAGGCAGCTTGGTTCGATCTGCGCGTGAGCATGAAGAAATGCGAGCCGCTGGAGACCGGCGAGACCGCGCCCATCTTCCCTGCCGTAGTTCCGCCGGCAGGCCTGCCGCCCCGCCCCGATATCCTGCGTTACGGCGCCGACCTGAAATGACCGACTACACCGTGGGGCCGGTGAAGCTCGGCCTTGTCATCGATCTCGATACTTGTGTGGGCTGTCACGCCTGCGCCGTGAACTGCAAGGAATGGAACACCGCTGGCCACTCCGCCCCTCTGCCCGACCGCGACCCCTACGGCGCCGACATCACCGGCGTGTGGTTCAACCGCATCCACACCTTCGAGGTCGACGACGGCGAGTGCGGACGCACCGTCCATTTCCCGAAATCCTGCCTGCATTGCGAAGCGCCCGCCTGTGTCGAGGTCTGCCCCACCGGCGCCTCCTACAAGCGCGTCGAGGACGGCATCGTGCTGGTCAATGCCGATACCTGCATCGGCTGCAAGCTGTGCTCCTGGGCCTGCCCCTACGGCGCACGCGAGTTCGACGACGATGCCGGCGTGATGAAGAAATGCACCCTGTGCGTCGACCGGATCTACAACCGGAACCTCGACGAGGCGGACCGCGTGCCGGCCTGCGTGTCGACCTGCCCCGCCCACGCCCGCCATTTCGGCGATCTCGGCGATCCCAATTCCGCTGTGTCGCGCCTGGTAGCCGAGCGCGGCGGCTACGACCTGATGCCGGAACAGGGCTACAAGCCGGTCAACAAGTACCTGCCGCCACGACCCGGCAAGATCGCCGGAACCGGCCGTGAGATGGCGCTGACACCGGCCGCACCAGACACCGCCGGCATGTTCCTACGCTGGGTCGACCGCCTGCTGTCGCGCTGATGCATCCCGCCTTCTCCGTCATTTTCTTCACCACGGCATCGGGAGCCGGCTACGGGCTCCTCGCCCTCGTTGGCATGCTTGCACCGTTGCGTCTCATTCCGGCGGACCGCAGTTTCGCCTTCACGGCACTGGCGTTGGCGCTCGGCCTGATCACCGCCGGTCTCCTCTCCTCGACAGCGCATCTGGGCCACCCGGAGCGCGCCTGGCGTGCCTTTAGCCAGTGGCGCACCTCGTGGCTGTCGCGCGAAGGCGTGCTGTCGCTCGCCACCTACGTACCGGCGGCGATCTTCGGTATCGGTTGGGTGTTGTTCGGCCGGCTCGACGGCCCAATCGCTGTCGCTGGCTTCGTGGCCGCCGCGCTTTCGGCCGCGACGGTCTGCTGCACAGCGATGATCTACGCCTCACTGAAGCCGATCCAAGCCTGGCGCAGTGCCTGGGTCGTGCCCGGTTATGCGGCCCTCGCGTTGATGACAGGAGCGCTTTGGCTCAACGCCCTCACTCATGTCTGGGGCGCCGGGCAACGCTGGCTCGGCGTACTGGCCGCCGCCGCGGCGATCCTCGGCCTGCTGGTCAAGGAGGCGTACTGGCGCTCCATCGATACGACCGCCGGGCCGAGCACGCCGGAAAGCGCCACCGGCCTTGGCCGGCGCGGCAAGGTCACCTTCCTCGATGGACCCCATACCGAAGCGAACTATCTGTTGCGCGAGATGGGCTACGCCGTCGCGCGTAAGCATTCGCTGAAGCTGCGGCGGATCGCACGTGTGCTCGGCTTCGCCGTGCCACTGCTGCTAACGTTGTTGGCCCTGGCGCTGGGCGGCACCATCGCCGTGCCGGCAAGCTTGCTTGCCGCCGTCGCCGGCATGCTCGGCGTGCTGGTCGAACGCTGGCTATTCTTCGCCGAGGCCAAGCACACGGTGACACTCTACTACGGCGCTACGACGGCATGACGCTTCGCGAGGTCGGCACGGTCAAGGTGATCAATCGTTTTCCAGTGAAGTCCTTTGGCGGCGAGAGCCTGCTATCGGCCGCGCTGAAATGGTCCGGCCTCGACGGTGACCGCCAATACGCCTTCCACAAGGTCGCGGACGGCTCGCGCTTTCCCTGGCTGACCGGCCGCGCGGTCTCGCCGGTCGTGACCTACGCGGTGCGCTTCGTAGAGGCCGACAATCCGCGCAAGTCTGCGGTACGTGTCCTGGCCGCGGGCCGCGAGTACGACTTGCGGGACGAGGCGCTGCGCCGGCATCTGAGCGAGGCCATAGGGGAAGAAGTACGCCTGATCCAGATCGGCCGTGGCATCTTCGACACCATGCCGGTCTCCGTCATGGCCACGGCCACGCCGAAGCTGGTCGAGGCGGCAGCGGGTGTACCGATCGATCCGCGACGCTTTCGTGCCAATCTCATTATTCAGACCCCCGATGGCGAGGCGGCGCGAGAGACTCACTGGGTCGGCGGCACGCTGGTCTTCGGCGAGGGTCCGAACGCGGCGAAGCTGCTGGTCAGCGCACCGATCGACCGCTGCGTCATGACCACCATCGACCCCGATACCGGCGAGCGCAACCCGGCCATCCTGCGCACGGTGGTCGAGAAATTCGGCAACTTCATCGCCTCGCGCTGCTCACCCGCTGCGCTGGGAACGATCGCCATCGGCGACCGCGTATACCTGCAGCGCTGAGCCTTGCGGCACAACGGCGCCGCCCTATGATGGCAGCGCGACCATGCAGCATCGATTCGATCATCGCCGTCGCCTCCTGCAGCAGAACCGGCTTCTGCCGCAGAAGCGCCGCAATCCCTGGCAGGCCACGGAGAACGAGCCGGTCGTCGTCTCCGGCATCACCTCGATCTTCGAGCAGAACCCGGCGCCCAAGCTGCGCCAGCTGCTGCACTATTGGATCAAGATCAAGGCCAGGGGGCGCATGCCCAGCCGCGAGATCGTCAGCGTCTTCCAGATCTCCGGCCTGCTGCCCTATGTCTGGCTGATCGATGTGGTGCGCAGCCCGCATGTCCGCTTCCGCTTCGGGCTGATCAAGACCCATGTGCACCGGGCCAACGCCCAGGAGCCGCTTGCCCGCTACCTAGACGAGACGGAGCCCAAGGCAGACACGGCCATGCTCTGCGATTATTTCCGCCGTGTCGTGGCCGAGGAACGGCCGCTCTTCCGGCGCGGCCGGCCGCTGATGCCCTGGCGCGCCAACTTCCGCATCCAGCAGAGCCTCTACCTGCCGCTCAGCGACCAGGCGCACCAGATTGACGGGATCCTCGCCATCTCGCTGTTCCGCGACGGCGCCGGCCGCTGGCACTGACTCTCAGGTCTGGCAGACCACGTTGAGCAGCGCCTGCCGGCCGCCGCGCACGGCCGCGACAGCGCGCCGCAGCGCCGCCGGCAGGTCGGCCGGCTTCTCCACCCGCTCACCGAAGCCCCCCTGAGCCTCGACGATCTTTTCGAAAGCCGGGCTTGGACTGAGATCCGCCAGGGTGCGGTGATTGTCCTTGGCCGCAGCACCCTCGCGATACATGGCCAATGTGGCGTTGCGCACGGCTCCCCAGAGCGAGTTATTGAACACGATGGTGAGCATCGGCAGCTGGTGCGCGTCCGCCACCCAATGGCAGGCCGTCGGATTGGCGAAGATGTAAGAGCCGTCGCCGATGGTTGCGACGCAGAGCTTCTCGGGCGCGGCGAGCTTGGCGCCCAAAGCGGCGGGCAGCGACCAGCCGAGGCCGCCCGCCGGTGACAGGCCGAAATAGCTCATGGGGCGCTCGAACGCGCAGTATTCGAGCTTCAGCGGATACTCGTTGAACACGACAGCGTCGTCGCCCATTGCCTCGCCAAGGCAACGGCTGATCCAGGCCGGGCGGATCACCGCGTCCCTCCCGGCTTTCTCGGCCTCCTCCTTCCACGCGGCGCGCTGGTGCGCCGACTGCGCCGCGATCTTCGCGCGCCGCGTCTCGGTCTGCGGCTTGCTGGCCAGGCCGCTCCGCTCCAGCGCCGCATCGAGCGCACGGAGCGTGGCCTCGGGATCGGCGGCGATGGTCAGGTCGGAGGGAAAGCTGCGCATCGGATAGCGCACGAAAGCCGGATCGGTGCCGAGATGGATCACCTTGGCGCCGGCCGGCGGGCCTTCGAGATTGAGGATCCACGGCACGTCGCTGTCGAGCACAACCACGACATCGGCCTCGGTCAGCGGCTCCTTCGGCAGGAAGCCGAGATGCATCGGATGGCTGTAGGGCAGACAGACATAACGCGGGTTGTGACAGACCACGGGGAAGGCATAGCGCTCGGCCAGGCGCGACAGGGCGTCGACGCCGCCGGCGGTGGCGCCACTGCGCGCCGCGATGACCAGCGGTCGCTCGGCAGCCGCCAGCCATGCCGCAGCCCTGGCGATGGTTTCAGGCGCGGGATGCGCCGCCTCGGCCACAGCGCGCCGGGCCGCCGGCCGCGCCACCGGCGTGGGCATGGCCAGCACCTCGCGCGGCAAGGTCAGGTAGACCGGCCCGCGCGGCTCGCTCATGGCAATCTCCAGCGCCCGCCCGACTACCTCGGCCGGATGCTGGTTGGCGTGCAGCTCGTAATCCCACTTCACCGTCTCGCGCAGCATGCCGGCTTGGTCGAACATCTCCTGCGCCCAGTGGATGGGCCGGCTGCGCGTGCCGTGCAGGCCGCCCTCGGTGATCGGCGTGCGGCCGGCGGTCAGCAGGATCGGCACGTTGTCGCGGGCCGAGTTGATCAGGGCGCAGAGCGTGTTGGCCGTGCCGACATTGACATGGACCATCAGGGCCTGCGGCCGGCCGGTCATCAGGTAGTAGCCGTGGGCCATGCACACGGCGGCGTTCTCGTGCGGCACGGTGACAGGCCGCGGCGCCGCTTCGCCGGCCTGCTTCATGCGCGAGAAGGCCTCGATGATCGGCGGAAAATCGGTGCCCGCGTTGGCGAACAGGCAATCGATACCCTGCGCATGCAGCGCCGCTAGATAGTCCTCCGCGGTCAGGCGCTTGGCGGGGGAGCCCGCAGCGGACGCCGGGGCGCCGGCGGGCTTGGGTGCGTGCATGAGCGTACTCCCTTCGTGCTGGCGGGCAGCCTAGCGCCGAACAGCGGGTGGTGGAACGGTCCGAAAGACAGCACGGCCCCGCGGCTGCGGTTGCGCCCGGGGGAGGCCTATGGCATTTTCCGCGCCGCTTTCCGGTACGCCGCCGTAGCTCAGTGGTAGAGCACGTCCTTGGTAAGGACGGGGTCGAGTGTTCGATTCACTTCGGCGGCACCATCCCCAAGAGCCCATTTCCTGCCATTGGTACCGGACCGCGACCGGCCGCGCTTGGCCGCTGAACCGGCACATCTTGCGGCCCCGTAGCCCCTGTGACGCACCGCATGTGGCCGGCCCTGCCGATTTCCGCCTCATCTGAGCCGGCCATCTCGAAATATATATAATAATCAATAATTTAAATTGGATTCCAATGCCGATGGTATCTCAGCACTTTAATTAAAATTAAATATATCTATGGGATGCTGAGGGCACGTAGGGCCCGTTTTTACGAAGCGTGGCCGTACTGGTGTTATATTAACCGGAGAAAGCCTGGTCTCCAGAATGGGGAAGAATCGTGATCCAATCCGCTCTGATTCAGGGCGTTCGTGCGCGTCTCGCGCCGCAGCCCGCATCGCCTAGCTCCGCTACCGCCGATACCCCCTGCCCC
>VGEI01000096.1 GCA_016869415.1 Alphaproteobacteria bacterium | reverse complement strand
CGCCATGCGGGCAGCGCTGGAGGCGCTCAAGCCCGGCTCCAACGTCGGCCTGCCGCCCATGGTCGGCTTCCCCGAACTGCAGCAGATCGTCGGCTTCCCGGCCTACTGGGAGCGCGAGGAGCGCTACAAGGCGGCGGAGTAGCAATCTTCACCATGAGAAAGATCGGGCCGGCGCCCAAAGACGCCGGCAAACGACCATATGGGGAATGAAAGACGTTACGTCCAGAGGCTCGGCAGGAAATTTGTGCTCAAGGCCCTACAAATGAAGCGAGATAGGCGCGGCATTAGACACATTGGACATAATTGGACATGGCCGGCCCCTGATTTCTCAAAGGCTTGCAGGCTAAGAAAATTGCCGCCACCTTCTTGACGCATTGTGGCAGGAGCGCACTTAGCAGGCCCCGGCGGTCGAGCAGCGACCCTCGACCGACTCGGGGGGCGCCCGCTATAGAGCGGGGATGGACTCCCTTCTTCTGTTAGGCATTGCGGCACTCGTGCTGGCCGGCGTGGCCGTGGCGCTTGCCTTGCGCCCGCGCGGTCCCGATCCGGCGCTGGCGCGGCTGGAAGGCGTGCTGGAAACCCTGGCGGCTCAGAATACCGCGGCGCAGGCACGGCAGCAGGAGCAGGAGCGTGCCTTCACCGCCGCGCTCGACGAGCGCTTCGCCGCTGCCCAGGCGCGGCTGAGCGAGAGCCTCGGCAGCTCGGCCAAGGAGACCAGCAAGACGATCGCCGAGCTGCGCGAGCGGCTGGTCAAGATCGACGAGGCGCAGAAGAATCTCGCCGAGCTCTCCACCCGCGTCGTCGGGCTGCAGGACATCCTGGCCAACAAGCAGGCGCGCGGCGCCTTCGGCGAGCTGCAGCTCGAGAACCTGGTGCAGAGCGTGCTGCCGGCCTCCGCCTACCAGCTGCAGGCCACGCTTTCCAACCGCATGCGCGTCGACTGCCTGATCCGCCTGCCGCGGCCGCCGGGCGACATCTGCGTCGACGCCAAATTCCCGCTGGAGAGTTACCGCCTGCTGCGCGACGCCGTGGACGGGCAGCGCGCGGCGGCGCTCAAGGCCTTCGCCGCGGACGTGAGCAAGCACGTCGGCGACATCGCCAGCCGCTACATCATCGAGGGGGAGACGGCCGAGGGCGCTTTGATGTTCCTGCCCTCCGAGGCCGTCTACGCCGAGCTGCACGCCAGCTGCGGCGAGGTGGTCGAGAAGGCCAACCGGGCCCGCGTCTACATCGTTTCGCCGACCACGCTCTGGGCCGTGCTGCACACCATGCGCGCCGTGCTCAAGGACGTGCGCATGCGCGAGCAGGCCCATGTCATCCAGAAGGAGGTGGCGACCCTGCTCGGCGACGTGCTGCGCCTCGACGACCGCACCAGGAAGCTGCAGCAGCATTTCGGCCAGGTCAGCGAGGACGTGCGCGAGATCCGCATCTCGGCCGAGAAGATCGTCGCCCGCGGCCAGAAGATCGGCGACGTGGAGCTCGAGAACGGCGCCGCTGCCGCCGCGCTGGCCCCGCCCAAGCCCTAGCCGCCTCGCGGCATGAAAGTCACCGCCCGATGAGCCAGCCCGTCGATTTCTTCCTCTTCTACGGCAGCCTCTACAGCTATATCGCGGCGATGCGTATCGGCGAGGCCGCCCGCGCCGCCGGCGTCACGGTGCGCTGGCGGCCGTTCAACCTGCGCGCCATCATGGCCGAGCAGGGCAACACCGCGCGGCCGGCGGCGAAGATGCGCTACATCTGGCGCGACCTGGAGCGCCGGACGCAGGCCCATGGCCTGCCCTTCCGCCCGGCGCCGCCCTATCCCGTCGATCCGGAGCTGCTTGCGCTACGCGTCGGCACCGTCGCCGCGGCCGAGGGCTGGTGCCCCGATTTCAGCCGCGCCGTGTTCAGCGCCTGGATGCGCGACCACCGGGCACCGCATGAGAATCTGGAAACCGTTCTGCGCGGTCTGGGCCGGGATCCGGCCGCGATCCTGGCCCAGGCCGAATCGCCCGCCATCCGGGTGGCGCTCGACGCCCAGACGGATGCGGCGCGGGACCTCGGCATCTTCGGCGCGCCGAGCTTCGCCATCGGCAAGGAGATATTCTGGGGCGGCGACCGTATGGACGAGGCGTTAGACTTCGCCCGTCGAAACCGCGAGGGATGAGCGTGTAGGATGCTGACTCCGGTCGATAGTCTCGAAGTGCAGATCCTGGTCGACAACGCCACCGACAGCCTGTCGAGCGGCCCGCAGCACGTCACGACCGAGTTCACCTATCTCTGGCAGAAGGGCATGACGCTCCTCGCCGGGAGCTGCCTGTGCTGCGCGGCTCACGGGCTGTCGTGCCTGATCACCGCCCGCCGCGGCGAAACCAGCCACACGCTGCTCTTCGACACCGGTCCCGACGCCGACGTGTTCGAGATCAACGCGACGCGCCTCGGCGCCGATCTCGGCAGTGTCGAGAGCGTCATGCTGTCGCACGGACACTGGGACCACGGCGGCGGCATGCTGCGCGCTCTCGACCTCATCCGGGCCCGCAACGGCGGGCGCGAGATTCCCTATTACGCGCATCCCGGCATGTTCAACCAGCGCGGCCGGCGGCTCCCCGACGGCACCGTGCTGCCGATGGAGGACGTGCCCGGCCCAGCGACGTTGGCCCGGCACGGAGCCCGCGTCGTGGCCAGCCGCGAGCCCCAGACGGTCCTCGACCGCATGTTCCATATCAGCGGCGAGATTCCGCGGGTGACGCCGTTCGAGACCGGCCTGCCCAACCACTTCGCCCGCGCCGGCGCGACGCAGGAATGGACGGCCGATCCCCTGCTCATCGACGAGCGCTGGCTGGGCGTGAACGTCGCCGGCAAGGGTCTGGTGGTGTTCACCGCCTGCTCGCATGCCGGAGTGGTCAACGTGCTCAAGCACGCGCAGGCGGCCTTCCCGGGCGTGCCGCTTCACACGGTCATGGGCGGGCTGCATCTCTCCGGGCCGACGGAAGCCATCATCCCCGACACCGTGACCGCGCTGGGCGGGTTCGGCCTCACCCATATCGCCGCCGGCCATTGCACCGGCTGGCGCGCCATGGCGGCCCTGGTCAACCGCTTCGGCGACAAGGTGATGACGCCGACCGCGGTCGGCAAGCGCTTCAGCTTCTGACGAGGCCGCGCGGCGCGAGCGCCCAAGCTCTAGATCGCGCGCCTTGCGCGCAAGGCGGCGGTGAGCGTGCCGTCGTCGAGGTAGTCCAATTCGCCGCCCACTGGCAAGCCGTGCGCCAGGCGCGTCACCTGCACCTTGGTGCCGGCCAGGCGGTCGGTGACGTAGTGCGCCGTGGTCTGGCCCTCGACCGTGGCGTTCATCGCCAGGATGATCTCGCGCACCTCCGGCGCCGAAGCGCGCTCGACCAGCCTTGCGATGCCCAAATCCTCCGGGCCGATGCCGTCGAGCGCCGAGAGCACACCACCCAGCACGTGGTAGCGGCCACGGAAGGCGGCCGAGCGCTCGATGGCCCAGAGATCGGCCACCTCCTCGACCACGCAGAGCGTTGCGGAATCGCGCCGGACGTCGGCGCAGATGGCGCATGGGTTGACGGTGTCGAGATTGCCGCAGATGGCGCAGGCGACGATCTTCTCGGCCGCCACGTTGAGCGCCTCGGCCAGCGGCCTGAGCAGGGCGTCGCGGCGCTTCAGCAGGTCGAGCGCCGCCCGCCGCGCCGAACGCGGACCCAGGCCGGGCAGCCTGGCCAGAAGCTGGATCAGCTTTTCGATTTCAGGGCCGGTCATAGGCCAGCGCCCATGAGGGCGAACATCCGGCAGGCGCTTCCCCTCACCCCAACCCCCCAAAGGAGAGGGGGCGGAAAGGCGCACTGGCAAACTTACCTCTCCCTCGGGAAGAGGTCGCGAGCGCAGTCATTCTGGCGCGCGCAGGGTTGGCGTGGCGGCTGCGCGCGCCAGGACAAGACTGGGAGCGGGTGAGGGGCAGACTCAACGGAAGAAAAAGCTAAAACGGCAGCTTGAGGCCCGGCGGCAGGTTGAGCCCGCCGGTCAGCGCCTTCATCTGCTCGGCTGCCGCGGCGTCGACCTTGGCGCGGGCGTCGTTGACCGCCGCGACGATCAGATCCTCCAGCACCTCGACCTCCTTGGGGTCGACCAGCGAGGGCTCGATCTTGAGCTTCTTGACCTCGCCCTTGCCGCTGACCGTGGCGCGCACCAGCCCGCCGCCGGCGGCACCGTCGATCTCCAGCCGGGCAAGCTGCTCCTGCATCTCGGCCATCTTCTCCTGCATGGCCTGCGCCTGCTTCATCAGCTGGCCGAGATTCTTCATCCATCCACTCCTGCTCTTCTACTCTTCAGCGTCGTCGTCGAGGGAAGGGCTCTCCTCGCCCAAGGCCGCACCCGTCGCCGCCCCGGCCGCGACGCCGCGCACCGCCTCGATGGTGCTGCCGGGGAAAGCCTTGAGCACGGCGTCGACCAGCGGATGGGTCGCCGCCGCCGCTTTCTGCGCCTCGCGCTGGACATGCGCTTGCTGGCTCAGAGTCGGCGCGCCCTGGGTATTGTCCTCCATGAGGACGGCCCAGGTGCGGTTGGTCCAGCGGTCGAGCAGGGGCTTGAGCAGAGCGTTGAGATTGCGTGGCGCGCTCTCGGCACGCTGGAACACCAGCTTGCCCGGCTCGAAACTGATCAGGTGCACACCGCCGACGAGATGGGCGTGCAGAATGCCCTCGCGCTTGTCCTGAAAGAGCTGCACCAGCTCGACGAAACTCTTGGGATCCGGCTTCTCCTCCGGGCTAGCTGCGGGCGCGCTGTCGGGCTGGGCGCGCAACGCCTGCACCTGGCCGCTTCCTCCCGGTGCGCGAACCGTAGACGACGACATGGCCACGGTCGTGCGTCCGCCGCCGCCCGCGGGAGCGCGTGCCCCCGACGAACTACCGGGCATCGCCGAACCGTTGCCCGCGCCGGAAACGATCTCGCCGGGCGTGGGCAGGTCGCTGGCATAGGTCAGGCGCACCATCACCATCTCGGCCGCGGCCAGCGGTGTCGGCGCCTGTTGGATCTCGCCCAGACCCTTGAGCAGCATCTGCCAGGCCCGCGCCAGGCTCGGCATCGACAGCCTGGCGGCGAGGTTGCGGCCGCGGGCCCGCTCGGCCTCCGGCACCGTGGGATCGTCGGCCAGACCGGGCGCCACCTTGAGCCGGGTCAGCCAGTGGGTGACATCGAGCAGATCCTGCACCACCACCGCCGGGTCGGCGCCCGAGCGGTAGGAATCGGCGAGCTGGGTCAGCGCCGCCTTGGCGTCGCCTTTCATCAGCGCTTCGAAGAGGTCGAAGACCTGGGTGCGGTCGGCAAGGCCGAGCAGAGCGCGCACTTCGCTCTCGCCCACCTCGCCCTCGACATGGGCCAGCGCCCGGTCGAGCAGGGAGAGGCCGTCGCGCGCCGAGCCGTCGGCGGCCCGGCCGAGCAGCGCGGCGGCGGCCGGCGAGAGCTTGCGGCCTTCCTTGCCGGCGACGGCGGCGAGGTAGCCGGCCATCACTGCCTGGTCGATCCGCCGCAGGTCGAAACGCTGGCAGCGCGACAGCACGGTCACCGGCACCTTGCGGATCTCGGTCGTGGCGAAGATGAATTTCACATGCTCGGGCGGTTCCTCGAGCGTCTTGAGCAGGGCGTTGAACGCCGGCTTCGACAGCATGTGGACTTCGTCGAGGATGTAGATCTTGTAGCGGGCCTTGACCGGGCGGTAACGGGCGCCGTCCGTCAGGTCGCGGATCTCATCGACGCCGTTGTGGCTGGCCGCGTCCATCTCGACCACGTCCATGTGCCGGTCGTCGGCGATGGCCACGCAATGCTCGCAGACGCCGCAGGGCTCCGTCGTCGGGCCGCCCTTACCGTCCGGGCCGATGCAGTTGAGGGCACGGGCGACGATACGCGCCGTCGTCGTCTTGCCGATGCCGCGCACGCCGGTGAGCACAAAGGCGTGGGCGATGCGGCCCGAGGCGATGGCGTTCGACAGGGTGCGGACCATCGCTTCCTGGCCGATCAGGTCGGCGAAGCGGGTCGGGCGGTACTTGCGGGCGAGAACGCGGTAGGGGGCGGGAGCCGTGTCGGTCATATCGCTGCGGTCCCCAGGCTCCCTGGCGCGGGTGTTGATAACCGGATCGGTGAGAGGTGGGAGGATGGCAACGACCCGGACCGAAACTCGTTACGGCTGCTTCCTTCCGGACCTGACCGGGTTGGCGAGGAGTCCGTCCACCACCAACCTCCCGATGGCACTATATCAGCTTTCAGCCGCCCGAGCGCAAGCCTCAGGGCTAGAGATTCAACACCCGGCATATACCCGGTTGGCTATTATGGGGCTATTCGGAGCGTTAATAATCCGGTCTGATGTTGCAGAATTTCATCGAACCAGCGCTGCACAATCTCACCTCACCGGCCATCCTGTTTTTCGGCCTAGGTCTTGTGGCCTCACTGCTGCGCTCCGACCTCGCCATTCCGGAAGCAACCGCTAAGCTTCTTGCCGTCTACCTCCTGCTGTCGATCGGTTTTCGCGGCGGCACGGAGCTGGCGCATCATGGCATAGACGGCCGCATGCTCGCGGCGCTCGGCGCCGGGGCGGCGCTGTCCTTCGCCACCCCCTTCGCAGCCTTCGCCGTCCTGCGGGCCACGACAACGCTGCGGCCGGTCGATGCGGCGGCGGTTGCGGCGCATTACGGCTCCATCTCGATCGTCACGTTCATCGCGGCCAGCAACGCGCTCGACCGGCAGTCGATCACCTACGAGGGCTTCATGGTGGGGGTGGCCGCGGCCATGGAAACCCTGGCTATCGTCGCCGCCCTGCTGATCGCGCAGCGCAACGGTGCGGGCAGCAGCCGGCCGACAGCGGCGCTCTGGCGCGAGGTTATCCTCAACGGATCGGTGGTTGTCCTCATCGGCGCCCTGTTTATCGGTATTGTTTCAGGCGAGCGCGGAGCCGCCCTGCTGCGCCCGTTTACCAACGAGCTGTTTCCCGGTTTTCTCTGCCTGTTCCTTCTGGACATGGGCCTGCTTGTCGGCCGCGGCCTGGAGCAGGGTCGTCAGCACCTCGCGCTGCCGGCAGGGCTATTTGCGCTTGGCATGCCGCTTCTCGGCGCCGCAGCCGGCGGCCTCCTGGCGATGCCGATCGGGCTGTCGCCAGGCGGCACCGCCTTGCTGATGACCCTTGCGGCCTCGGCCTCCTACATCGCCGTGCCCGCCGCGCTACGGCTGGCGTTGCCGGATGCCAACCCGTCGATCGGGCTGACGCTATCTCTGGGAGTGACCTTCCCCTTCAACCTCGTCGTCGGCATTCCGCTCTACACGGCCGTCGCGGCCTGGATCGCAGGGTGACGCATGGAGACTTACCTCAAGAAAAAGGTCGAGATCATCATCGAGGCGCCGCTGATGCGGCGGATCATCGAGCATCTGGAGGCGCGGCAGGTCTCCGGCTATAGCGTCTTCCCGGTCCTCGCCGGACGCGGCCACGAGGGGAGCTGGCGGGCCGACGGGCTGGTTGGCGACACCGGCCGTATGGTGGCGGTGATGTGCATCGTCGACGCCACTGAGCTCGACCTTCTGCTTGAGGAGATTTTTCCCTTGGTCCAGCAGCAAATCGGTATCGTCACGGTCAGCGACGTGCAGGTCATCCGGCGCGATCACTTCTGACGCCGCTCCCGCGTGAGCGTGGGCGTTGCCAGCCCGCTGCGGACGCGGCATTCTCCGCCGGAATGAAGCCCAATTTCTACGCCGGACTCGAGCTCGACCGCGTGGCCGAGCGCCGCAGCGACTCGGCCTGGATCGAGTCGCTGTTCCGCGACCCGGCCAGCCGGCTCATACCGGTCTGGCGCTCGCGCAACCTGGTCATCGAAGGCGAGACCCCTGAAGCGGTGCTGCTCTCGACCACCGAGGTCACGGTGAGCAGCAGCACCATGTTCCTCGGGCTGGCCGGCGGCACCGCCTATTTTGCCGCCGATTTCTCGCCGCTCGAGGAGACGTCCCTGCCCGGCCTGTTCGGCCGCGGCAAGTTCATCGACCTGCGCGCGGTCGGCGCGGTGATGGACCGCCAGCACGGCGCCCTGCTTGCCTACGCCCGCGGCCTCGCCCACTGGCACAGCCGCCACGGGTTCTGCGCCAATTGCGGCGCCACCACGCTGGCGGCCGACGGCGGCCATGTCCGCCAATGCACCAACCCCGCCTGTCAGGCCCAGCATTTCCCGCGCACCGATCCCGCGGTGATCATGCTGGTGACCCACGGCGACAAGGCGTTCCTGGCGCGCAACAAGCGCTTCCCCTTCCCGATGTATTCGACCCTCGCCGGCTTCGTCGAACCGGGCGAGAGCCTCGAGGAGACCGTGGCCCGCGAGGTCTACGAGGAATCGGGTTTGCGGGTGACGGATGTACGCTACCAGTCCTCGCAGCCCTGGCCGTTTCCCTGCTCGATCATGCTTGGCTTCCGCGCCCGCGCCCTGGGCACGGAATTCCGTATCGACGGCGATGAGTTGATCGACGCCGGCTGGTTCGACCGTGCCCATCTGCGGGCCAGGCACGATCCCGAGAAGTTCCGCACGCCGCGTGGCGATTCGATTGCCCGCCGCCTGATCGACGAATGGATCGCTGAGCAGCCGTGAGCCCGGCCGGCGTCGAGGACACGCACGCGGTTCGCGACGCCCTGGTACGCATGGGCCTGGTTCCGCCAGGCGAAGAAACGGCCTTCGAGCGGCTGACCGGCGGCGTGTCCTCCGACATCTGGAAGGTCAACGTCGCCGGACGCCCGAGCTTCTGTGTCAAGCGGGCGCTGGCCCAGTTGCGTGTCAGCCAGGAATGGAAGGCGCCGGTCGAGCGCAACAGCTATGAGATCGCCTGGATCGAGACGGCGGCTGCGGTGGTGCCGGATGCCGTGCCGCGCATCCTGGCCGTCGACCGCACGGCCAGCCTCTTCGCCATGGAGTATCTCGACCCCGGCATCTACCCGCTGTGGAAGCACCAGCTGCGCGATGGCATTGCCCGGACGCGCTCGGCCCGGCTGGCGGCCCGCGCCCTGGCGCGTATCCACGGTGCTACCGCGGGCAAGCTCGACGTGGCCGAGCGTTTCCCGACTGACGCGATTTTCCATGCCATCCGGCTAGAGCCCTATCTGATCGCCGCCGGGCGGCGCCATCCCGATCTGGCACCGGCGTTGAACACGCTGGCTGAGAAGACGGCGCGTACCAAACGCGCGTTGGTGCACGGCGACGTCAGCCCGAAGAACATCCTGATCGGACCGAAAGGGCCGGTCTTCCTCGACGCCGAATGCGCCTGGTACGGCGACCCCGCCTTCGACGCCGCCTTCTGCCTCAACCACTTCCTGCTCAAATGCCTGTGGACGCCGCAGGCTGTAGCGAAGTTCCTGGCCGGCTACGATGCCTTCGCCAAAGCCTACCTCGACCGGGTGACCTGGGAATCGCCCGGCGAGCTCGAAGAGCGCACGGCGCGCCTGCTGCCCGGCCTGTTCCTGGCGCGGGTCGACGGCAAGTCGCCGGTCGAGTACATCACCGACGAACGGGACCGTGAACGCGTCCGCCGCGTCGCCGCTCCCTTGCTACGCCGGCCGGCGACGAAACTGGCGGCCGTTCGCGATGCCTGGCAGAAGGAGCTGACATCATGACCGGCCGAATCGAAACGATCGTCGGCCGCCGCGTCTGGGATTCGCGTGGCCGCCCGACGGTCGAGGCGGAGATCCAGGTGGCGGGCGGCGCCGTGGGCCGGGCCATCGCTCCGGCCGGCGCCTCGGCCGGCTCGGGCGAAGCGGTCGATCTGCGCGACGGCGGCGCCCGTTTCGGCGGACATGACGTCCAGAACGCAGTCGCCAATGTCGGCGGCGAAATCGCCAAGGCCCTGTCGGGCTTCGATGTCGGCGACCAGCGCGGCCTCGATGAGCGGCTGATCGCGCTCGATGGGACCCCGAACAAGAGCCGGCTCGGCGGCAATGCGCTGGTCGCCGTGTCCATGGCCGCTGCCCACGCCGCCGCCGCGGTACGCCGCATGCCGCTGTGGCAGCACCTGAGCGGCGGCGCCCCACCCAGGGTGCCGGTCCCCGAGATTCAGATCTTCGGCGGTGGCGCCCATGCCGGCCGCCGGGTCGACCTGCAGGACTTCATGGTCATCGCCATCGGCGCTACCAGCTTCGCCCAGGCGCTGGACTGGACGGCCGAGATCTACCGCGTCGCCGGAAAGATCCTTGCCGGTGAAGGCAAGCTCTACGGGTTGGCTGACGAAGGCGGCTTCTGGCCGGCTTTCGACAGCAACGAGCAGGCGCTCGACTATCTCATCCGCGCCATCGGCGAGGCCGGCTTCAAGCCGGGCGCCGATGTG
>VGEI01000095.1 GCA_016869415.1 Alphaproteobacteria bacterium | reverse complement strand
CGGGCGTAGTGGGCTGGGTCGCTGCGGTAGTGCGAAGGCTTGAGGAAGCTGCCGGTATCGGTCAGCAGGCGCAGCATCAGCGGCGTGATCGCCGTGACGCAATCGGCCGGGTCGGGGCAGCCGGTAGCGGCCTGCCGGCAATCGGCGATGAAGGCCTCGAGGCCCTATGGCGCGGAGCTGTCAGGCACGGCCGGCAGCGAGGATCAGGAGAACGCTTTGAAGGTGATGAGCGTAAAAGTGTCTTTGACACCGGGCAGCTTCTGCACGCCCATGACGAAATGCCCGACATCCTGCTCGTCGGTGAGATAGCACTTCATCAGCAGATCGTACTGACCGGAGGTCGAGTAGACCTCGGACACCTGCTCGATGTTCTGCACGGCTTCGTCGGCGACGTCATAAGCCTTACCCAGCTCGCACTTGACCATGATGAAGATGGTCTGCATCGCCCGATTCCCCGTCTGTGAGTGGCGCGGGCGACTCTACCCGTCCCCCGTCTTCAAACCAAGATGGGCTTCAAACCAAGACGGGCTTGAACCAGGCGGACTAGCCTGTGGCGCGGCGCCCGCGGGTCAGGAAGGCCGGCATGTGATCGCCGAGGCCTTGCGGCGTCGGGCCGTCGTCATGCTCGTCGCGGCGGCGCGAGGGCTCATCAGGCCGCACGGGTCCGGACGAATGTGCCGGCACGGCCGCCGGCGCCTGCGCCGGGATGTGGGTGCGGATGGCGTCATGCGGATGGCGCGGCAGGGCCGCCGGCACGTGCGGCGCCACGGCAGCAGGCTCGCGTGCCGGCTGAGCCTGCTGCGTCTCCGCGCGGCGTGGGTCGCTGTTGTGATGCTCGCGTTCGCGGCGCGGGCGTTCGCCGCGGCCTGAGCGATTGCGGCCCTGGCCGCCGCGCCCGCCGCGACCCCGTCCGCTTCTCTCGCGCGGTGCCTCTTCGCTGGAGAACTCCACGGGTGCCTGGCCCTCGATGGTCACGCGCGGGATCGGCTTGCCGATCAGGCGCTCGATGGCGTCGACGAATTTCCTGTCCTCGCTGGTGGCGAGGGTGAAGGCCTTGCCCGAACGCCCGGCGCGGCCGGTGCGGCCGATGCGGTGGACGTAGTCCTCGGCGTGGATGGGAACGTCGAAATTGAAGACGTGCGACAGGTCGTCGATATCGAGGCCGCGGGCCGCGACGTCCGAGCAGCAGAGGAAGGTCATCTTGTTCTGCTTGAACGCCTCGAGCGTCTCGGTGCGGGTGCTCTGGTCCATGTCGCCGTGCAGCGCCCCGACACTGAAGCCGTGGCGCTTGAGCGACTTATACAGCGTATCCACGTCGCGCTTGCGGTTGCAGAAGATCAGCGCGTTGGTCACCGGCTCGGAGCGCAGCAGGGCGCGCAGCGCGTCGCGCTTCTCGAAATCCCTGCCCGAGACCATGAAGAGCCCCTGCGTCACTGTCGTAGCAGTGGAGGCAGGCTTGCTGACCGTGATCTCCTTGGGCTCGCTGAGGAAGGCGTCGGCCAGGCGCCGGATTTCCGGCGGCATAGTGGCTGAGAAGAACAGCGTCTGGCGCTTCTTCGGCAGCAGGCTGACGATACGTTCGACGTCGGGAATGAAACCCATGTCGAGCATGCGGTCGGCCTCGTCGATGACCAGCAGGCTGACATCGTTGAGCAGGATGCGGCCGCGCTCGAAATGGTCGAGCAGCCGGCCCGGTGTCGCGATCAGCACGTCGACGCCGCGGTCCAGGGCCTTTTCCTGATCGTCGTAGGAGACGCCGCCGATCAGCAGCGCCTTGGAGAGTTTGTTGTACTTGCCGTAGATCTCGAAATTCTCGGCCACCTGGGTGGCGAGCTCACGGGTCGGTTCGAGGATCAGCGAGCGGGGCATCCGGGCCCGGGCGCGGCCCTGGGCGAGGATGTCGATCATGGGCAGGGTGAAGCTGGCGGTCTTGCCGGTCCCGGTCTGGGCGCATCCGAGGACGTCGCGGCCCATGAGGACCGTGGGGATGGCTTTCTGCTGGATCGGGGTCGGGGTTTCGTAACCGGCGTCGGCGACGGCACGCAGCACTTCGGCACTCAGGCCGAGATCAGAAAATGTCATATATCCTTGTTTCGCATGGAATCCCGTGCGCCGGTGGCATCCTTGGCGAACAATTCGCTCGGCCGGGGCGCGTCGTTAGTGCGCGGGGGGCGGCTCAATCCGGCCTTGCCGGAGGCGCGCCAAAAGCCCTTGCGCAGGCTTTGATATAGGGTAGGTATCCTTAAAAGTCAATGAATCGCCGATGTTTCAGGTGCTTGCCGCAGTGCGGAATCGGTATAAGGGCCTCTAAATGACCACTAAAACACCGCTTCTTCTTCTGCCCGGACTACTCTGCGACCGCGCCTTGTGGGAGCCGCAACTGGCGGCGCTGGCTGACGTCGCGGACATGACGGTCGGCGACCTGACCCGCGATGACTCCATGGCCGGCATGGCGCGCTCGGTGCTGGCCGCCGCCCCGCCGCGCTTCGCCTTGGCTGGCCTGTCGATGGGCGGCTACGTGTCCTTGGAAATCATGCGCCAGGCGCCCGAGCGGGTGGAGCGGCTGGCGCTGTTGGACACCTCGGCCCGTCCGGACCGACCAGAGCAGACCCGGGACCGGCAAGAGCTGATCGCCCTGGCCAAGCAGGGCCGCTTCAAGGGAGTGACTCCCATGCTGGTGTCGCGCTGGGTTCACCGGATGGACCAGCCGCAGATCGTCGAGACCGTGACCGCGATGACCCGGCGTGTCGGCGGCGAGGCCTTCATCCGCCAGCAGACGGCGATCATGGGGCGCCCGGACAGCCGGCCCGGTCTGGCCCGCATCAACTGTCCGACTCTCGTGCTGTGCGGTCGTGAGGACGCGGCAACGCCGGTCGAGCTGCACCGGGAGATGGCGGCAGACATCGCCGGTGCGCGCCTGGTGATCGTGCCGGAATGCGGGCATCTGCCGCCGCTGGAACGGCCGGAGGCGGTGAACGACGCGCTGCGCCGCTGGCTGGCTACCGGCTGAAGCCGAACCGGGCGCCCGGTCGCGTCCGGCCGGGCTGCGCGAACAGGGCCTGGAGCGCGGCGCTCAGACGTCGAGGTCGTGGGCGAATTTGGCGTTCTCCTGGATATAGGCCAGCCGCAGCTCCGGCTTGCGGCCCATCAGGCTCTCCACGAGTTTCGCCGTGCGTTTCGATTCCTTGCCGTCGGCCTTGCCGTCCGGGATCTCGACGCGCAGCAGCACGCGCTTGCCCGGATCCATGGTGGTCTCCTTGAGCTGCGCCGGCGGCATCTCGCCCAGCCCCTTGAAGCGGCTGATCTCCACCTTCTTGCCCTTGAACTCGCTCTTCAGCAGCGCTTCGCGGTGCTTGTCGTCCTTGGCGTAGAGCACGGTCCCGCCGGCGGCCAGGCGGTAGAGCGGCGGCATGGCAAGAAAAAGATGGCCGGTCTCGATGAGTTTCGGCATCTCGCGATAGAAAAAGGTCATGAGCAGCGAGGCGATGTGGGCACCGTCGACATCGGCGTCGGTCATGATGATGACCCGCTCGTAGCGCAGCTTGGCATCGTCGAAACTGTCGCCGGTGCCGCAGCCCAGCGCCTGGACGAGATCGGCCAGCTCCTGGTTCTGGCGCAGCTTGTCGGCCGAGGCGCTGGCCACGTTGAGGATCTTGCCGCGCAAGGGCAGGATCGCCTGGGTCTCGCGGCTGCGGGCACTCTTGGCCGAGCCGCCGGCCGAATCGCCCTCGACCAGGAAGATCTCGGTGCCTTCCGGCGAGCTCCTGCTGCAATCGGCCAGCTTGCCGGGCAGGCGCAGTTTGCGCGTCGCCGTCTTGCGCGCGAGATCCTTGTCCTGGCGGCGGCGCAGGCGCTCCTCGGCGCGCTCGATGACGTGTTCGAGCAGCTGCTTGGCCGCCGCCGCGTCGTCGGACAGCCAGTGGTCGAAATGGTCCTTGATCGCGTTCTCGACCAGGCGCTGGGCCTCGGGCATGCCGAGCCGGTCCTTGGTCTGGCCCTGGAATTGCGGGTCCTTGATGAACAGCGAGAGGAAGACGACTGCGCCGTCGGCGACGTCCTCCGCGGTGATCTGCGCTGCGCGGCGGTTGGCGACACGCTCGCCATAGGCACGCAAGCTCCGCGACAGCGCCGCGCGCAGGCCGAGCTCGTGGCTGCCGCCCTGCGGCGTCGGCACGGTGTTGACGTAGGAATGCACCTCGCCCTCGGCATCGCCAGGCCAGGCGATGGCCCATTCGACGCGGCCCAGCCTGTCCGGCAGCTCGTGCTCCTCGGCGAAGGGCTGCGGCGTGTAGCAGGGCCGCTTGCCCAGGATCTCCTGGAGCGCGTCCTTGAGGCCGCCCGCGAAATGCAGCACGGCCTTGGCCGGCGTTTCCTCGTTGGGCTTGAGCAGCTTGGCATCGCAGGACCAGCGGACTTCCACGCCTTTGAAGAGGAAGGCCTTGGCCCGGATCATGCGGAAGATGGTCGCCGGCTTAAGGTGCAGCGACTTGCCGAAGACCTCCGGATCGGGATGGAAGCGCACGGTGGTGCCGCGCCGGTTGCTGACCGCACCCGCCGACTTGAGCGGTCCCTTGGGTTTGCCGCGGCTGTAGTTCTGCACCCAGGCCTTCTTGTCGCGCGCCACCTCGACCGACAGCTCGTCCGACAGCGCGTTGACCACCGAGATGCCCACCCCGTGCAAACCGCCCGCCGTCGAATAGACCTTGTCGTCAAACTTTCCGCCCGAATGCAGCGTGGTCATGATGACTTCGAGCGCCGACTTGTTCTTGAATTTGGGATGCGGATCGATGGGGATGCCGCGACCGTTGTCGCGCACCGTGCAGTGGCCGGAGGCTTCGAGCTCGACCTCGATCCAGTCGGCGTGGCCGGCGACGGCCTCGTCCATGGCGTTGTCGAGCACCTCGGCGACCAGATGATGCAGGGCGCGCTCGTCGGTGCCGCCGATATACATGCCGGGCCGGCGGCGGACCGGCTCGAGTCCTTCGAGGACTTCGATGTCTTTGGCGGTGTAGCTTTGGAGCTTGCGTGCGGTGCTGAACAGATCGGCCATGGGGATCGGGTAGGTTCGCCAATTCTTAAATAAAGTTCTGCCTAAAGTATTGGAAAGGCTGCCTACCTACAAGATATTGTGGATTTTTCCTTGAAATAGCAGGGGTTAACAATGACGGAGGATAGTCAGACACCGGTGGGCGAGCCCGCCCTGCGGGCCATCGCCATGCCCGCCGACGCCAATCCCAGCGGCGACATCTTCGGCGGCTGGCTGCTGGCTCAGATGGATCTGGCTGGCGGTACGGTGGCGGCGGAACGTGCGCAGGGCCGGGTGGCGACGGTCGCCGTCGAAGGCATGGTTTTTCATAAACCAGTACATATCGGCGACCGCGTCAGCTTCTATACCCGCATAACGCGCGTGGGACGCACCTCGATCGCTGTGATGGTTGAGGCGTGGCGCCAGTCCCACCATGGCGGCGCGCCCAATCGAGTCACCCAAGGGATGTTCACCTACGTCGCCATCGACGGCAGCCGCCGGCCGCGGCCGGTGCCGGCACCCCCGCAACCCTAACTATCAAGCTATCGACGCACGATCCTGCCGATCGGGCGCCGTTCAGGGGACGAATTTTTCGGCCTAACTGTTCTGTCAGGGCGAAACCGCCGCCGTCAACTCGATCTCTGTCCTCAAGAAGCTTTAGGCCCGCTGATCAGTCGTCATGCCGGACCGCGCCCCGGCCGCGCTTGGTTTCGCCGCGGCGCTTCTTGCCGGCCAGTCGATCGAGTTTCGCGGAGTATTTCGGCCTGGTCTTGTGACGGGGCCGCGGCGGCACGGAAGCCTCCTCCAGCAGCTCGATCAGCCGCTGCCGCGCGTCTTCGCGGTTGCGGTTCTGCTCGCGGAAGCGTTGCGCCTCGATGACCAGCACGCCGTCCTCGGTAAGCCGCCGGCCGGCAAGGGCAGCGAGACGCTGTTTGGTCGCCGGGTCGATGCCTGGGCAACGACCAACGTCGAAACGCAGTTCGACGGCCGTCGAGACCTTGTTGACGTTCTGGCCGCCCGGGCCGGAGGCGCGAACGAATCGCTCCTCGATCTCCGTGTCGTCGATTAGGATGTGGCGGCCGATGCGAATCATGACTGCGATCTCCTCTAGCATATGAGCGCCAGCGCCGACATCGCGATGATCGGCCTCGGCGTCATGGGCCGCAATCTGGCGCGCAACATGGCCAGCCGTGGCCGCCGTGTCGCCGTATTCGACCGCGCGCCCGGACTTGCCGCGCAGATGGCGGGGGAGACGCAGATCGTGCCGATCGGCACGCCCGGCGAGCTGATCGCTGCGCTGAAGCGGCCGCGCGCCCTGATGATGATGGTCCCGGCCGGGGCGGCCGTGGACGAGCAGATCGAGGCGCTGCTACCCGATCTCGAGGCCGGCGACGCCGTGATCGACGGCGGCAACTCGCATTTTCGCGACACGATCCGGCGGACGGAGCGCGCGGCGTCGCGCGGCGTCGAATTTCTCGGTCTCGGCATTTCGGGGGGTGAGTCCGGCGCACGCCACGGCCCTTCGATCATGGCCGGCGGCCCGAAGGCGGCGTGGGACCGGCTGGGCAGTCTGTTCAATGCTATTGCGGCCCGCCACAACGGCGAAGCGTGCTGCGCCTGGTTCGGCGGCGGCGGCGCCGGTCATTTCATCAAGACGATGCACAACGGCATCGAGTACGCCGACATGCAAGTGATCGCTGAGGTCTATGGCGTGCTGCGCGAAGGGCTGGGCCAGAGCGCGGCGGATGCCGCGCGGCTGTTCGCCGGCTGGCAAACGGGGCCGCTGGCTTCCTATCTCGTGGAGATTACAGCGGCGATCCTGGCGACGCAGGAGCCGGGCGGCCGGCCGACGGTCGAGACGATTCTCGACCGCGCGGCGCAGAAGGGTACGGGCCAATGGGCCAGTGTTGCCTCTCTGGAGATGGGTATCGCTGCGCCGACCCTGGCGGAGGCCGTCGCCGCGCGATTGGTTTCGGCAGTAAAGACGGAGCGCGAACGCACGGCGTCAGGTCTCGGCCGGGCGGCTCGCCCCCATGATGGCGACAAGGCGGCGCTGATCGGCGACCTTGCCGACGCGTTTCTGGGAGCGCGGATCGCGATCTACGCCCAGGGGTTCGCCGTGATCGCGGCGGCGCGCGGCCTTTTCGGTTGGCAGGAACTCGCCCTCGCCGATGTCGCTCGCGTCTGGCAGGGCGGCTGCATCATTCGGGCGCGGCTGCTCGACGATCTGCGGGCGGGGTTCGGCGCAGCACCGGCGGAAAGCAATCTTCTGCTGTTGCCCACGATCGTCACGACTCTGACCCGCGTCGAGCCTGGCTGGCGGCGCGTGGTCGCGGCCGGAGCCCTGCAGGGCTGGCCGATGCCCGCCCTGGCCTCGTCGCTGGCGTGGCTTGACGGAATGCGGACGGCCCGCTCGGCGGCAAACCTGATTCAGGCGCAGCGTGATTTCTTTGGTGCGCACACCGTCGAGCGAGTCGACGCGCCCGGCAAGAGCGTGCATCTGCAATGGCCCCAATCGGGCGAGAATGGGGCGGGCGGATGATCGTTGTGGTGATGGGGGTGAGCGGCGTCGGCAAGACGACGGTCGGCCGTACGTTGGCCGAACGGCTCAATGCCGTCTTTCTCGAAGGCGACAGGTTCCATCCGCCGGCCAATGTCGCGAAGATGAGCGCCGGGACGCCCCTGACGGACGACGACCGCGAGCCCTGGCTGCGGGCGCTAGCCGCGGAGGCCGAAAATGCCGCGGCCCAGGGCAGAAACGTGGTCGTCGCCTGCTCGGCACTCAAGCGTGCTTACCGGCGGATCCTGACGGAGCGCGCGGCCAAACGCTTCGTGCACCTGACCGGCGATCCGGCGCTGATCAAGGCCCGCCTCGACGCGCGGGTCGGCCACTATATGCCGCCCTCGCTGCTGCCCAGCCAGCTGGCGGCGCTCGAGCCGCCTGGTGCGGAGGAGGGCGCTGTCGTCGTCGATATCGCGCCCGAACCCAGTGAGCAGATTGACCGGATCCTCGCCGCGTTGTCCGTCCCGGCTTAGCGGCGTTTCGTTCAGTAGCCCAGCGCGCAGCCGTCCTTGCGGGGGTCAGAACCACCGGCGAGCGTGCCCCTGTCCCAGTCGATCCAGACCGCCTGGCCGCCGCCATGCGGCTCCTCGACCGCTGCCGTCTTGTGGCCCAGCGCCTGCAGGCCGCGAACGACGGTTTCCGGTACACCGTCCTCCAGCTGGTAGACGCCCTCGTAATGCAGGCCACGCGGGTGGTCGATCGCCTCCTGCACGTCCATGCCGTAGTCGACGACATTGGTCACGACGCGCGTGTGACCGACCGGCTGGTACTGCCCGCCCATGACGCCGAAGGGCATCACGGCGCGGCCGTGCCTGGTCGCCATGCCAGGAATGATGGTGTGCAGCGGTCGCTTGCCGCCGGCTATGCAATTGGGATGGCCCGGCTGGATGCGGAAGCCGGCGCCGCGGTTCTGCAGCACAATGCCGGTCTTAGGCGCCACGATGGCGGCGCCGAATTTGTAGGCGACCGAGTGGATGAACGAGCAGACGTTGCGGTCGCGATCGACGACCGCGATGTAGATGGTGCTGGGATGCATCGGCGGCCGGGCATCGTCGATGTCGGCTGCTCGGTCGAGGCCGATCCGCTTGCGGGCTTCGTCGGCGTAGCGGGCCGAGAGCAGGTCTTCGACGTCGATCCTGGCCTGGCGCGGGTCCCCCAGATGCGCCTCGCGGGCGGCAAAGGCGAGGCGGGTCGCTTCGGCCTCGAGGTGAAAGCGCTCGACACCCAGCGGATCGTATTTGGCGAGATCGAAGCCGCCGAGAATATTTAGCATCAGGAGCGCCGTCAGGCCGGGCCCGTTGGGCGGGCATTCCCAGATCCCGTGGCCGCGATAGCTTGTCTTGATCGGTACGACCGTCTCGGTCGCGAATTCGGCGAAGTCGTCGAGGGTGTGCAGGCCACCGAGGCTGCGTAGGGTAGCGACCATGTCCTCGGCGATGGCACCGGTGTAGAAGGCATCGCGGCCCTTGCTGGCGATGGCTTTGAGGGTAGCCGCCAGCTCCGGCTGGCGGATGACGTCGCCGGTCTTCGGTGCCCGGCCGCCGGGCAGCAGGAAGCGCTCGGTATTGGTTCCGGCCTTGAGCTTGTCGAGGCTTGCCGCCCAGTCGAAGGCAATGCGCGGGGCCACGACATAGCCTTCTTCGGCGCAGCGGATGGCAGCCTGAAGCGCGGCGTCCAGACCCTTGCGGCCGTGATCGGCAAGCAGACGGGCCCAGCCATCGACGGCGCCCGGTATCGACACCGAATGCGGGCCGGTTAGCGGAATCGCCTTGATGCCGTGTTCGAGATACCACTCGGCCGAGGCGGCCTTGGGGGCCGGGCCGGAGGCGTTGTAGGCGACGATGCGGTCGCTGCCCTTGGGTGCGTAGAGGGCGAAGCAATCACCGCCGATACCGGTCGACTGCGGCTCGACCACGCAGAGCACGGCAGCGGCGGCGACGACGGCGTCGGCGGCCGAGCCGCCGGCGCGGAGCATGTCGATGGCGGCCAGCGCCGCCTGCGGGTGGGAGGTGGCGACCATGCCGTTGAGGGCATGAACGGTGGAGCGGCCGGGCCGCTGGAAATCACGCATCGAAACCTCGGAATAACGCCTGCTAGTGTTTGGAAGGCGTCAACCTATCCGAGGCACGGCGAAAAGGACACCGCTCAGAGATGGATCAGCGTCGGGGCGAACAGTCCCAGCGCGGTGAAGGCCATGCCGATGACGCCCAGAACCCCGGCGCTCAGGGCCAGCCAGATCGCTCCGGTGATCACCGAGGCAGAGGCGAGAACGATGCCGATCTGGAAGGCGGCCGAGCCGAACTCGAACTGGTGATAGGCGGCGAGCGCCTTGTCGCGCAGGCTCTCGGTGTTGCGGGCGCGGGCCATGAGCTCGCGGCGGCCTTCGTTGGTCTCGGGCTCGGATTCGTAGCGTTGCGCCGTGGCGCGCCAGGCGTCGATGCGCTTCTTGAACGCCTCGGCCTTGGCCGCAGAGAGTCCCTCGGCAGCGTCCGCCTCGAGTGTCTCGGCGGCGGTACGCAGCGTGGTCTGGCGGATGGTCTTGGCCTGGAAGAAGGCCCAGAGATTGGACGCCTCGATATGATGGCCCAGCGCCGCGGTCTGAGCGCTTTTTCCGGCAGACTCGGATAGCGCCAGCAGCGCGGCGAGTGCCGCAATCATGATCGCGATCCGTTTATTCGAGCCCTCGATATGCGCGTGCGCCGACATGCTGCCCCCTTCCTGGCCGTTGCAGGGCCATTGTATATCCGTTTCTCGAGAA
>VGEI01000094.1 GCA_016869415.1 Alphaproteobacteria bacterium | reverse complement strand
GGCGCTTACACAATCCCTTGAACCCGCCCTAGCTCTGACTGTCTACAACCTTGCCCGGTGCTTCTGGCGCGCTCCTTTAACGTGGGAAGGCAGCCGGGATACCGCCGTCGACGGGAAGCATGGCGCCCGTGGTTTTCGAAAGCGCGCCGCCAACGAAACAGAAAGCCGCGTCTGCCACATCCTCTGGCAGGACCTCGACCGACAGCAGCGTGCGCTGGGCGTAGTGCTTCGGCAGGTTATCGACCGTGACGCCATGGGCCCGGGCACGATCCTCGGCCCAGCCCGCCGCCCAAATGCCGGAGCCGCGGATCACCGCATCTGGATTGATAGTGTTGACCCGGATACCGAAACGGCCGAGCTCCGCCGCAAGCAATCGGGCCTGATGAGCCTGCGCCGCTTTGACGCTGCCATAGGCAACGTTGCTGGGACCGGCGACGACGGCATTCTTGCTCGCGATATAAAGGATATCCCCGCCAAGCCCCTGCGCCTTCAGGCGACGGACAAACGCCTGCGACAGAAGCAGGGAACCGCGCGTCATCACGTCATGCATCAGGTCAAACTGGTCAATCGTGAAGACATCGACATCACCCGCAATGGACAGCCCGGCATTGTTGACCAGCAGATCCAACCCGCCGAGAGCCAGGGTTGCTCCTTCGATGGCTGCCTCGATGGCTGCCGGATCACGCAGATCGGCGACAAAGGGGGCGACATTGTCCGCCCCAAACCGGGAGGCCAGTTCGCGGGTCGTCTCGGCCAGCTTCGTGGCATCGACGTCGAGCAGAGCCACGGCAGCGCCTTCGGCCAGGAAACGCCGGGCAACGGCAAGTCCAATGCCGCCGGCAGCGCCGCTGACCAGTGCCGCTCGTCGAGCCAGCGGCCGTTCAGGCGGTAGTCGCTTCAGCTTCGCTTCCTCGAGCGCCCAGTATTCAATACTAAACGCGTCTGCCGGCGGCAGCCCCTGGTAGCCTCCAAGGCGCTCCGCCCCTTCCATGACGTTGACGGCGTTGATGAAGTATTCGCCGGCGATACGAGCGGTTGCCGCATCCTTGGCGAACGTGAACATGCCGATGCCCGGCCATAGGATAACCACCGGCTGAGGATCGCGCATGGCTGGCGACCCGGCGTGTGCATGAGCCTTGTAGTAGGCGGCGTGGCTATCGGCATAGACATCGAAGAGGGGCCGCGAACCGTCTGCCAACGCCTTGGCGCCAACTTCGGGCTCGAATGGCAGCAACAAAGGCGTGACTTTGGTGCGCAGGAAATGATCGGGACAGCTCGTGCCAAGAGCCGACAGACGCTGACAATCGGCGGAGGCAGCAAAGTCCAGAATCTGGTCACTGTCGACAAAGCGCCCGATCTTCCGCGTCTGGCGCGACGCGAGCCCGCGCAATACCGGAAGCGCCGCCGCCGCTATAGCACGGCGCTCAGCGGGCGTCGGTGCTGCCGCCAGCACCCGCCCACCGAAACGGGGACGGCCTCTGCGGGTCGCTAGAAAGCTCACGGCCTGGTTGATCAAACCAATCGAGCGGCGATAGCACGCCTCCGACGTATCGGCCCAGGAGATTATCCCGTGTCCGCCCAATATCACGCCGACAAGTTCGGGATTGGCCGACGCCAGATCGGCAATTCGCGTCGCCAGCTCAAAGCCCGGCCGCACCCAACCCAGCCAGCCGACCTTGCCGCCGAAGGCCTCACGGGTGATGGTCTCGCCGTCGCGGGCTGCGGCTATGGCGATGACCGCGTCAGGGTGCAAGTGGTCGACATGGCGCGCCGGGATCAATGCATGCAACGGCGTATCGATCGAGGGGGCGCGGCTCTTCGGGTGAAAAAGACAATGATCGTAGAATGCGACCATCGCATCCTCGTCGCCGGAGTCCCGATAGCGGGCACGCAGCGCCAGCAGCCTGTCCATACGCAGCTGGGCCAGACCTTCGTGAGTCAGCGTACCCAGGTCACCACCTGATCCCTTGACCCAAAGAACAGTAACCGGGTCCCCGGTGACCGGATCGGAGGCTACTATCTTGCCGCTGGTGTTTCCCCCGGCAAAATTCGTGATCCACAGATCGCTGCCCAAGAGATTGGAGCGATACACCAGGAGACCCACCGGGTCATCGGCCAGAGCCCTGGCCAGGTTGACGTCCCAGCGGTCTTCCACGATTTCGTCGATTGTCGCCATGGCTATAACCCCGTTGCGCGTCGAAACCCGCGCTGCCGTGCAGTCTCATGCCGGTAGCCGGCGGCACGGAGCGCGGCCAACGGATCCAGGGCGCCCCCCTTTCGGCGCCGCACTTCGCACACAAGCGGCCGAACGTCGCTGCGAAAGGCACCTTGCAGAGCATTCTGGGCCAGCGTTGCATCGTTACGGGCGCGAGCTTCGGCCAACACGCCAGTCTCGAGAATCAGCGCCTGGGCATAGGCAACCAGAATTGCCTCCGTGGACTGGAGAATATCCTCCATGGGGTCCTTTACGTTGTGACTGGCGTCGATCATCAGATCCGGCGGGTGTCCCGCAAGGAGCCCCTCGCGCTCTGCCTCAACCAGCTCATGGCAAATGAGGAAGAGCTGGAAAGGATGGATCGAACCGGTGGTCAGGTCATCGTCGCCGTACTTTGAATCGTTGAAATGAAAACCGCCCAGCCTCCGTTCATGCAGGAGCGTGGCGACCACCTGCTCGATGTTGGTGTTGGGAAGATGGTGTCCCAGGTCAACGAGGCATCGGGCCTGTGGGCCCAGCTCGCGGGCGATCAGCAGGCTGGTGCCCCAGTCCGGGTTGACCGAGCTGTAGAAGGCAGGCTCGAACGGCTTGTGCTCCGTGTAGAGCGACCACCCTTCCGGAAGAGCCGCATAGACCCTGGACAGGCTGTCGATAGTGCGATCCAGGGCTCCCCGAAAACTCGTCTGCCCCGGATGGTTCGTACCGTCCGCCAGCCAGACGGTGAGCGCCCGGCTGCCCAAGGCTTCGCCAAGCGCAATCACCCCCACCATATGATCGACAGCGCGCGCCCGAGCCTCCTCCCAGACATTGCTGACTGACCCGTAGCGATAGCTGGCGCGGGCATCGTTCGGCGCTTCGCCATCCTGAAAGGTGTTGGAATTGATCGGCCCGCAGACAATGCCGCTGGCCGCCAGGCATTCCTTCAGACCCGCGGGATCATCGGGCCGGTCCCAGGGGATGTGCAGGCTGATTTCGCCATTGGCGCGAGTCAGGCAATCAATGGCCGCCACATCCATCACTTTCTGTTCCACGCTGTGCGGCTCGCCGGCTTGCGTAAACCGGCCAAAACGGGTTCCCCCCGCTCCCAGGGCCCAGCTGGGCACAGCGATACGCAGGCCGGAGAGGCGCGCGACCACCGCTTCCACATCAACTCCACGGCGACCGAGCTGCCGGGCCAGATGGTTGAAATCATCGTCGTGCATCGCACCGTCGCGACTCTGCTGGCGTCTGATCTGCTCGGCCAGTGCGTCAGTCACGGTGTCGTTTCCTTTCCGGGCAACGGGCACGCCGATTCACGGACAATCAGCCGAGTAGGAACAATTGCGGAAGGCGGGTGTCGCCCCGTGAGCTGAGCGTGCAGTGCCGTGAGCGCTGCTCGCGCAATGGCGGGCACGTCCTGGGCAATATTCGTCAACGCCGGATTAAAGGCCTCGCTCAGCCATAGATTGTCGTAGCCCATCACAGAGAGGTCTTCAGGCACTTTGACGCCGCCCCGCATCGCCGCCGCCATGAGCCCCAGGGCCATCAAGTCACTGGCCGCGACCACGGCCGTTGGTCGTCGCTCCAGTGCCAGCAGCGCACGGCCCGCCGCCTGCCCGCCGGCGAAGGTATAGGCTGCACCGAAAAGCCACTCCGGCCTGCAAGGCAGCCCGATATCGGCCATCGCTTCCCGATAACCCTCTATGCGATACTGCCCGGCGCCGATACTGGACAACGGACCGACACAGCCGATATCGCGATGACCGATACTGGCCAGGTATCGGACGGCAGTGGTTAGCGCCTGCCGCCCGTCCGAACGGATACTGCAAACGCCGCCGGTAGTGTCGGTCTGGTCAAGGATTACGGCTGGATAGCCGTCGAGTTCGGTACGCAGAGCCGGCGCCAGCTCATCGACTGACTGCAATGGCGACATGATGACGCCGCTCACACCGCGCCGCTTCAGACCGCGCACCAGCCCCGGGAGCGTATCCTCCTGCCCTGACAGCGACGCGACGAGAAATGTCATGCCCGCCTCGCGGAAGAGCGGCTCCATTTCTGCCAGGAGCTGGTGGAAATACGCGTTGAGAAAGTCATTGACAATGATCGCCACGGTGCGAGCGACCGCGCATCTGCCTGGCAGCAAACCTCGGCACGTAGCCGAGCGAAGCGATCACGCGCTCGATACGCGAGCGCGTCTCCTCAGCCACGGGGCCGCTGGCGTTCAGGACGCGGGATACCGTGGCGGGCGATGCGTCAGCCAGACGAGCCACGTCCTTGATTCTGGCAGGCTTCGAGCTCATCGAGAGGTCACCGCCTGATGCCACGCCGATCGATAGATAGCGAGACGCGGATCGTCGAAGGGGATGGCGATCTGAAATCCCTCGCCCCCTCCCCGTCGTCCACGCGCCAGCAGCGCCGCTCCCAGGGGAGTTCCATCCGCTGCCGTATCGACAAGTACACGCGCTGCCGGTCGAAGAGCTGCCAGGACGGCGCCAAACAAGGGAAGCCCGGCAAACGGGCCAGTAACGTATACGGTGTTGCCGCCCCCTAACCGCTCCAGACACCAGTCGCTGACCAGCGCCGTATAAGCCACCGCGAGCGCTGCACGGCCCGCCATGTCCAGTCCGTCACCGCGGATGATCGTTCCGGAGCGGTCGCGGAAAGGCCCGCCAGCGGTAGCAAAACACGGCAACGCCATGGCCCCCGCCGCCAGCACCGTCCCCATGGCTGAAGCACTCGCTCGCGACAGCGTATCGGGCTCTGCAATGGCGGCGGCCTCACGTCCACCCATGAAACGGATACTGGGAACCAGCGTGCCATCAGGCGCCACGTTTGCCAGCATGTCGCAACCGGGATCCAACCGGTCAGCCACGCCACCGGGACGCAAGGCGACAAACCAGGTGCCCGTTGACAGCACGGCGGCAGAGCCGTCGCCAGAGCCGATGCAGCGCCACGCCGCCGCATTACTGTCATGAAGACCGCAATGCACCGGACAGCCCTGCGGCAGCCCCAGGCGACGCGCGAGATCGGGGGTAACGGTGCCAACCACGCCACCTGCCGGATGCATCGGGGCAAATATCCGGTCCCAGCCACGCCGCCTGGCAAGGCTGGAATAGCGGCCCTCCCTGGGATCCCAAAGATCGGTATGGCAACCAAGCGACGAGACTTCAGTTGCCGCCGTACCGCACAGCTTCCAGGCCCAGAACTGCGGAAACGGCACGAGTGTGCGGGCCGAAGCGAAGAGGCCAGGCGCCGACGCCTGCATCCAGGCAAGCTGTCGCCCCAGATTCAACCCGGCAGGCAGACGCGGCGATAAGGTCTCCGTGAAATCCGGGGCCTCGGCATCATAAGCAGCCGAGATATCGGCCGGCGGCTCGGCTTCGTAGTCCATGACCGGAAGAGCGAGCTCATGTTCGTTCAGGAGAGCTGCTGCGGCACCATGGGCAACAGGCATCACTCCCAGGGGGGTCACTTCCCGTCCCATCGTCGCAAGTCCGTCACACAACGCGTCGAAGGTCCCCTCGACGTCCAGGTGCGGATAAGGCCCGCCGGAGCTTTGCGCATTGCAGGAATGGCGTCGGCTGAAAACAATCTCGCCGCTCGCTGTCACCGCCACTACACGTGCGGTCGTCTTGCCGACATCCAACACCGCGATGGCGTCCGCGCGCTTCATACCAGCGCGTCCTCCTGCTTTCCGAGGAAGCGGAAGAGCACCACCAGCGGCAGGAATGTCAGAAGGATCAGTATCGTCCCGAGCGCCGAAGCGGTACCGAAGTTGGCGTTCACCACCTCGGTGAATATCTCGACACTCAGCGTGATGGTGGAGCCGGATTGCAGAACCAGGGTGGCGCTGAGCTCACGAATGGTATTCGACCATGTGAGCAGCACGCCGGAAAGGATCGCCATGGCGAGCAGAGGAACGGTGATCCTCAAAAAGGTGCGTCCGGGCCCGGCCCCAAGATTGATGGAGGCGTCCTCCGTGTCGCGGGAGAGTTGCTGCAGCATGCTGACGGCCGAGCGGACGGAGAACGGCAGACGACGAATGAAGAAAGCAAGGATCAGGATCGCCGCCGTGCCGGTCAGTATCAGCGGCGGCTCGTTGTAGGTGACGATCAGTCCGACCCCGAGCACGATGCCGGGCACCGCGTAGGAAAACATGACGACGCCGTCGAGAAGCCCGCCGAGGCGGCCCGGCCGGCGGACGATGATATAGCCAACAGCGGTACCCACGACGGCGCACAGCACTGTCGCCGCGGTCGTATAGAGCAGGGTATTTGTCAGCGGCACCGCAACGGTACGAAGCAGGCGGATGTAATTATCCAGCGTCGGCTCGAACAGCAGCAAGGGTCCGTTTGCCTTCAAGAAGGACGAGATCACGATGTTGATGATCGGCAGCAGGGCCATGCCCACCAGCAGAAGAACGTAGGCACTGGCCAAAAGGCGCTTGAGCGGAGGCTGCTCCCGCTGCATCAGGGGACGGATCGCCGCAGTGCCGTGGGCGTGGCGCCCGGCGTACCAGCGCTGTACCAGGAGAGCGCCGGTGGTAACCGCGAGCAGGAGAACCGCCAGCGTACTGGCCAATACTGGCCTGCCGCCAAATTCGTTGACGAACTCGCCGTAAATCAGCACAGGCAGCACACGAAACCGCTCGCCGATGATGATGGGTGTGCCGATATCGGTGAAGGCAGCCACGAAAACCAGAAGCGCTCCGGCGCTGATCGAGGGCACGAGCAGCGGCAGAAGTACCGTGAAGAATACGCTCAACTCGCTACTGCCCAGATTGCGGGCCGCATCCTCGATGGACTGGTCGATGGATTTGAGGCCGGAAGACACCATCAGGAATACAAAAGGAAAGAACTGGAGCGTGAACACCAGGACGATGCCGGGCGCACCATAGATCGATGGCAGGGGTATGCCGATCTCGGCCAATGTCGCCGTGACCAGGCCACTGCGACCAAAAAGGATCACCCAGGAATAGGAGCCGATGAAGGGGGGCGAGACGAAGGTTAAAACGACCGCCGCGCGCACGAAGCCCCGCCCCCAGATGTTGTAGATGGTCGCGAAATACGCCGCCGGCACGCCCAGCAGCACAGCCAGTATCGTCGCCGCAGAGCTGACGATCAGGCTGTTGATCAGTGTCTGATAATAGAAACGCTCCGCGAAGAACGTAATGTAGTTGGCCAATACGCCTGGCTGGTCATCCTTGCCCGACAGGCTGAGCCCGACAATATTTATGACGGGCAGCACCAGAAGCGCGACCAGCGCCACGAACGCAAGGGCCGTCACCACCGGCCAGAAGCCGAGATGGCGGGAAAGCCAATTGGGAGTCACCGTGTACGCCAGCCCCGTCATTGCGGCTTGGCCGGAAAGATCCATGGCGATTGCGAGTGCAGCGACAGCCCCACACGGCTCCCGGGGGGTGGCAGGGTCTGGGCGGCCGCCCCTGTCAGCGCGGCCTGCGCGAAGACGTTGGGAGCCAGCTCAAGAACGAGACGAACCGTTGCACCATAGAACTGCGTATCGGTGACTGTCGCAGTCCAGCCGCTCTCCGTTGCCGGACCGACGATCAGATCATGGCTGCGGAACGCAACCTCGGCCGGGCTGCCGGCAGCTGACGCCTGTCCCGACGGGACGGCAAGGCGCCCGCCCCCCGGGACATCATAGAGCGCGGTGTCATTGCCGCCGGCGCCCAGGCGCGTCGCCGGGAGGAAGTTCGTCTCGCCGATGAAAGCGGCAACAAAGCGGGTCCGCGGCCTGTGAAAGATCTCGGCAGGCGTCCCGACCTGCTCCACGCGGCCGCCGCTCATCACCGCCACCCGGTCGGACATCATGAGCGCTTCCTCCTGGTCGTGAGTGACGTAGAGGGTCGTGATGCCGATCTGGCGCTGGAGCGCCCTGATCTCGCCACGCAGATGGACGCGCATCTCGGTATCCAAATTAGACAACGGCTCGTCCATCAGCAGGACGTCAGGCTCGATGACGATGGCGCGCGCCAGCACCACACGCTGCTGCTGGCCGCCGGACAGCTCGCGCGGGCGGCGGTGGCCGAGATGCTCGAGCCGCATCATCGCCAGCATCCGGCCGACACGCTCGTTGATCTCGCCCGCCGCCAGCCCTCGCGCTCTCAGGCCGTAGGCGATGTTCTCCACCACCGTCAGGTGCGGAAAGATGGCGTAGTTCTGGAACACCATGCCCGTATTCCGGCGATGGGCAGGAACGGCGTCGATACAGGCGTCACCGAACAGGATGCGCCCGTCGCTTTGCGGCATGAAACCCGCGACGATACGCAACAGCGTGGTCTTGCCGCAGCCACTCGATCCGAGCAGCGTGAAGAACTCGCCCTTGGCTACCGACAGATCGACCCTGTCGACCGCCGTGACTTCACCGAATCTCTTGCTGACAGCCTCGATCCGGACAGACGTCGACGTCATCTTCACGCCTCGGAGAAAACTTTAGGTACAGCGCCGCTCCGGCGGCTGCTCCTCAGGCTTGGATCGCCTGGGGAACGCCGCCGGCAATGAGGGCGTTTATTGCGTGCGGATGATGACCTGCTGCATCCGGTCGAGTATCTGCTTGCGGTTCTGCGCTGCCCAATTTTCGTCGTACTCGATCACCTTGAACTTGTCGGGCGCCAGCATTTCGGCGTGGGTCGTGACGCCGTTCAGCGTCGGTCGGCGCCCCGGAAACTTCGTCGCCAGATCCGTCTGCGCGCCGCTTGTCAGCAGGTAGTCGGCGAACAGCCGGGCAGCACGCGGATTTGGTCCGCCTTTGACAATGAACATACCCTCAGGCTGCAGCAACGTGCCGTCAGCCGGGTACACGATGCCGGCGGTACCAGCGAGCACGTAGTTGAAAGCACCTTCTTCGTAGGTCACTCCAACCGGGTATTCACCACGCCCGACCTGCTGAAAAACGAGGCTCGAGCGCAGCACGATGTTCATGTTGCGGGTCATGTCCTCGACCAGTTTCCAGGCCGGCTCACCCTTGCCGTAGATCTGCAGCCACGTCGTGAGTGCGCCCAGCGCCGAACTGGCCTTGGAAGGATCGGCGTGAACCACTTTTCCTTTCCATTCCGGCTTCGCCAGATCGGCCCAGGTCTTCGGCGCCTGGTCGGCTGTAACCAGCTTCTTGTTGTACATGATAACCATGGTGCTGGCGCCAAACGGCGTGTTGTAGCCGGAAGGATCGATCATCTTCGGCTGGACGTTCGCCAAACCCGGGGAGCGGTAGACATCGAAGAGATCCGGCGTCGAAGACCCGGTATCGGAGAACCCGCCCCACATGATGTCGCCCGCCGGCCGGCCACGCTCGGCGCGGATACGGTTCAGAAGTTCACCTGTACCCGCCTTGACGGTCGTCACCTTCACACCGTTCTTGTCACCGAAATCCTTGATGAAATAGTCGACCATTTCCGACGGATGCGAGGCATAGACGACGAGCTGCTTCTCGTGGTTCTGCGCCACAGCGCTCGTTGATGCGATGGCAGAAAGCGCGCCGGCCAGGACCAGCGCTCCGATTGATTTCATCACCGGATGTTCCCTCCCGAAACTCGATTACAGCCCGTGAAACTGCCCGAGGGGAGTCGCTGCGAGCCGACATTTTTTGCAGCAATAGCGTGTATGAAATCGGTTCCACTGTCCAGCGTACACAGCCCGCCACACCAGAAGATATTCCTTTCGCGCCGGCCGTCATGGCTGCGCCTCATGTTGTCCGCCACCTCACTAGAGGGCCCTGACTTCCACGGCTTCTGGCGCAGCCCGGGCCAGGCGGTTGCGCAAAGCACGGCCGAAGACCGGCGCCTCGATCTCGAAGACGTCGCCTTCACAGGCGACCGTGCCGGATGAGAAGCTCAAGGTTGCCGCGCCGAAGAAGTGGCAATGCAGGTCGCCGGGGCGGCGGAACATCGCGTATTTGAAGTGGTGGTGCTCGAGGTTGTGCAGGGAATAGCACATATTGGCCTCGCCGCTCAGCACCTCTTCTTTCCAGGCTCATCAGGAAATCGAGTGGGTAAATCCAATGGTGTAAGCGCCGGAGCAAAAATCCCTCACTGAAGCGGCCGGATTGTCCGGTTGCGCCGGAGTAAAAATCCGGCAGCAGATAGCTCTTTGCATGAAGTGCAGAGGGCGGAGGGATGAAGGGCGTGGAACTTTACAGGCAGGTCCGCCATGCGGTTCGGATTGAGGGTCTGAGCCGTCGTGAGGCGGCTCGGCGGTTCGGGCTGGATCCTCGGACGGTAGCGAAGA
>VGEI01000093.1 GCA_016869415.1 Alphaproteobacteria bacterium | reverse complement strand
TCGACGCCTGTTGCGCGGCCTGGACCGACCTCATCGCGGTGCCCGCCAGGCTCGCCTCCATAACGCACCGTGCCTGGGCTTACCTGTCATGACTTCTGTCGGTTGGTATAACAGCTTGGCAAAGCCGCCCAAATGGCTAAAGTCGGTGTTTTCCCGCAACCAGTCCGGCGGCCATGACGGTCACTTCCGCCCAGAAGCACGACAATTTCTGGCCGGCCACGTTCGAGGAACGCGGCGCGGTGGTGCCTTTCACCACGCCCGTGCTGGCATTCTCGCGCGTGCGCACCCAGGAAGAGCGCGGGCTCGAGCTCCTCGTGCCGGGTCTCGCAGGCGGGCGAGATACTTACGTAATCCCCTGGCGTAGCTTGCCGGCCGTTTTCGTCATGACGGTGCACGACCGCCTGCTGCGTGAGCAGATCGAGACCTTGCCGGCGTCGACACCGTCGGAGATCCGCGGCGCGGCGCTCGACGTCGAAAGCACCGGTCTCGCCGGCAGAGCGAGTGCCGAAGCGGCCCGCCAGGCGGCTGGCGGCGACGAGAGCGAGAAGCTCCTGACCAATTTCTTCCTGGTGACCGAGGCCGTGCGCCAGCTTTCCGGTGGCAAGCTGCAGATCGGCCCGGCCGATCTGACGCACGAGGCAGGCCGGTCGCGGATCAAGGCGATCCTTTCGCGTGTTGCCGCGCTGTTCAAGCTGACGGCCGACGATTTCTACGCCCGGCTTGAGCGCTGGGCGGTGGCGGTGGCGCCGATCGGCGTCCCGGGTCTCAACTACACCTGCCGCCTGCGCCAGCTGATCGCCGACATCGCCGACTACGCGGACGACCTCGAGACTTGGGCCGATCGCGACCTGTCGGAGGCAACCGACAGCGCCCGGGTCTGCGTCCAGATCGCCGAGGAGACGGCCGGCAGCGCCCGGACGATCGCAACTGGCGTCGACCGCTATGCTGCCGACATGCGCGGCACGCTGAACGACTGGCGCGCCAGTCTCGAGCGTGTCGAGGCACTGATGGCGAAGCTCACCTGGATGCTCGACGGCTGGCGGCCGATCGTCACGCTCTGGCGCGCGACCGATCCCGGCAACCGGGAGCAGGCGCAGGACGCCGTCGGGGAGATGTTGCGCCTGATGCCAATCATGCCGCGCCGTGAAGTCGGCAGCCGGGCGCGGCGCACCTGGGGAGACCTGAGCCAGTCGTTGCAGCGCACGCGCATCAAGGCGCACGAGGATTGGCTGTCGGGCAAGGTCGATATCGAGCTGGTTCTCCGCCTGGAACGTTTTAAGGCGATGGGACATGAAAGAGCGCGACGATGAGCTGACGCTCATCGAAAAACGTCTTTCCAAGCTGCCGCCGTCGAAGTTCCGCGAGATTGTGGGCGTGCTCGAGGAGAGCCGGCCTGATTTCGGCAGTGCGGGCGCCGTCGAGGCGCTGATGTCGAAGATGCGACCGCGCCTCGTCCGTATGAAGCTGGCGCGCAAGCTCACTCTGCAGCGCCTGTTCTGCCGTCCCTTCGAGGAGCTGCTGGTCAACGACCCGGAGCCTAAAGGCGTCGGCACGCGCATCACCCGCCGTTCGATCGAGCCTTGCTGGAAGCTGGTTGTCGATCGCGGCGATGCCAAGAAGCTGCAACGTCTGGTAACCAATCTGCGCCTCTGCAGCAACGAGGAGACGCGCAAGGTCGAGCGCGTCGGCCGGCAGCTCTGGTCCTACGCTGCCGGTGTCCTGCGCGGCACGCTACGCGTACGCGGCGGTCTGCCGGACGAGATCGTCGCCGGCATGAGCGAGAGGGCCTACCGCGATATCCTGTTCATCGCCGACTACCTGCAGATCGCCGACGTCCTGCAGGAGCTGAAGCGCAAGCTCGGACGGCGGCCGTTACGCAAGGCGACGGCCGAGCACATCGACGCTGTCGTCACGGCACTCGAAGCGGTCAACGCGGTCAATCGCGAGTATCAGCACGTCGTCATCGATGTGCTGTTGGCCTGGCTCAAGTACCCGTCAGACATCGTCGGCATCGTCGATCGCATCGCCGCCGAAGCGAAGGCCGAGATCGATGAGGAGTCGCTTGCACTCGCTGGCGAAGCACTGGTCGAGGACGTCGAGGAAAAGCTTCGCTCGGTGACGGGATTGGCGGCGCGCAGCGGCGGCGAGCGCGCCGACCTGGTCCGCGGCCTGCGGGGCTGCGTCAGCGACGTGATCGGCGCCCATGGGGCGTTTCAGAGCCGCGCCAGCACGACGGCGATGCGCCGTCTGGAGCGCATCCGCGGCAAGGTCGCGTCTTTGGTGGCGGAGCACGTTCTCAAGGAGGCCGACATTCGCGTCCTGACTGCCGTGCCGCGGCCACCCGAGCGGAGTGAAGCGGCGGATATGTCCGATGTCCTGCCGATGGTGGCACTAGAGGCGCTGCCTGACCCGACCAGGGTCCAGGCCGCCGAGGACCAGGCGATCGCCCTGCGCCTATGCGCGAAATATGCCGAGGAGCTGGGCCTCGGCCCGGAGTTCTTCGACAGCGTTGAGAGCCTGGGCCGCGCTATCGAGGACCGGGCGCGCTGGGCAGCGGTGCGCCTCGACATGGCCTCGATGCCCGCGGAGCGCCGCGAGGCCGCGGTGGCTCATTTCTACGTCGCCATCCGTGTTCTGGAGCTGGTGGCGGGCTCGGACAGGGCAGACAATCTGCGGCGTCAGCTCATGGGCCGTTTCGCGCCGCCGGCAGCGCCGGCCGCGTAGCGTGCGTTCTATCACGGTCTGTCCCTTGACACCGGGGGCGGCGCAGGGCTTGATCCCCCGAATTTTTTACGACCCGGGCGGCATCTCGATTCCCCGTGTTCTCCCCCAACTCCAGGAGTCTCATGACGCGTAAGGCCTCGGGCGGGGTCGTCGAGCTGGTCAAGACCGTCCTTATCGCGCTTCTCATCGCGTTCGGCATCCGCACCATCGCCTTCGAGCCCTTCAATATCCCGTCGGGCTCGATGGTTCCGACCCTGCTGGTCGGCGACTATCTCTTCGTCTCCAAGTATTCCTATGGCTACAGCACCTACTCGCTGCCGTATGGCGTGCGGCTGTTTTCCGGGCGGATCCTCGCTCGCGAACCGGAGCGCGGCGACGTCGCCGTGTTCAAGCTGCCGCGCGACCCCCGTACCGACTACATCAAGCGGATCGTCGGCCTGCCTGGCGACCGCATCCAGGTCAGCCAGGGCGTCCTGCATATCAACGGCGAGCCGGTGAAGCGCGAGCGGATCGAGGATTATTTCGACAGCGAAGGCCGTGCCTTCCAGTACATCGAGACCCTGCCCAACGGGCGGCGGCACCGCATCCGCGAACTGGGCGACAACGGTTTCGCCGACAATACCGAGGTCTACACGGTTCCGGCGGGACACTATTTCGCCATGGGCGACAACCGCGACAACTCGCAGGATAGCCGGTTTCTGCGCGATGTCGGCTTCATCCCCATGGAGAATCTGGTGGGCCGCGCCGAGATCATCTTCTTCTCGACCGACGGGACCGCCGCCGTGTACCAGTTCTGGAGATGGCCGATGGCGACGCGTTTCAGCCGGCTGTTCTCGGCGATCAATTGATTGTCGGGGCGCGAGTGCCCAAGCGCAGAAGCGGCGGTGGCAAAAGCGATCTTCGGGCGCTCGAAGCAGTGCTGGAGCATCGCTTCAGCGACGGTGCCCTGTTGCAGGCCGCCCTCGACCATTCCAGCCTCAGTGGCCGGACGGCCATTGCGGCCGCACTGAATCGCTTCGACCGTCTCGAATTCCTCGGCGATCGGGTCGTCGGGCTGGTCCTTGCCGAGATGCTCCTCGAGCGTTACCCGGAAGACGACGAGGGGGCCATCGCCCGGCGACATGCGACGCTGGTCAACCGCGACAGCCTGGCGAGTGTGGCACGGACGATCGGCCTTGGCCGCTTCCTACGCCTCTCGTCGGGTGAGGCCCAGGCTGGGGGCGGCGACAATCCGGCCGTGCTGGCGGACGCCTTTGAGGCGGTGGTCGCCGCCCTTTACCGCGATGGCGGCATGGAGCGTGCGCGCGCGTTCCTGGTCGAGCAGTTCACGCCGCTGGTGGCCGAACTCGCCGTCCCACCGCAGGACGCTAAGACCGCGCTGCAAGAATGGGCGCAAGGCCGCGGCATCGGCCTGCCGGTCTATCGCACGCTGGAGGTGACGGGCCCGGCCCATCGGCCGCTGATCGCGGTTGAGGTGCGGGTCGAGGGGCTTGAGGCTGAGACGGCGAAAGGATCGTCTCGTCGCGCCGCCGAGCAGGCTGCGGCTGCCGCCCTGCTGGCCAGGGCACGCGCGGCGAAGTAAGACGGGGCATGGTCCGCAAACGCACAACTCGCGATACCGCCACGCGCTGCGGTGTCGCTGCCGTCATGGGCGCGCCCAATGCCGGCAAATCCACCCTGGTCAACCGCCTGGCCGGCAGCAAGGTTTCGATCGTCAGCCCGAAGGTGCAGACGACGCGGACCCGGGTCACCGGCATCGCCATGGAGGGACAGGCGCAGATCATCCTCATCGACACGCCGGGCGTCTTTGCGCCACGACGGCGGCTCGACCGGGCGATGGTCGACGCCGCGTGGCGCGGCGCCGAGGACGCGGACATTGTGCTGGTGCTGGTGGACGCCAAGCGCGGTCTCGATGAGGAAACGCGCGCCATCCTCTCGGGCCTGCGGGAGCGCAAGATCGAAGCGGCCCTGGTGCTGAACAAGATCGACTTGGTGAAGCGGCCGGCACTGCTGACGGCAGTAGCGGCGATTAACGGCGTCCATGCTTTCGGCGACACTTTCATGATCTCGGCCGAGAGCGGTGACGGTGTGGCAGACCTGCGGACCTACCTGGCCGCCCGCATGCCCGAAGGGCCGTGGCTTTATCCCGAGGACGACCTGACGGACATGCCGGCCCGGCTGCTGGCCGCCGAGGTGACGCGGGAGCACGCCTTCCGCCAGCTGCATGAGGAACTGCCCTACAGCCTCACGGTCGAGACCGAAAGCTGGGAAGAGCAAAAGGACGGCAGCGCCAAGGTCAATCAGGTCATCTATGTGCGCAAGGAAGGGCAGCGGAAGATCGTCATCGGGCAGGGCGGGGCGCGCATCAAGGCCATCGGCTCGGCCGCGCGAGTTGAGCTGCAGAAGCTGCTGGAGCGCAAGCTGCACCTCTTTCTCCATGTGAAGGTCGCCGAGAAATGGGATGAGGAGCGCGACTATTTCAAGTCCTGGGGCCTGGAGTACGATCCCTGATCCCCGCGACGCGGGCTTCCGAATCGCGCTAAGCCGTCGGTTATGGACTGGAGCGACCAGGGCATCGTGCTGACCCGCCGCCACCACGGCGAGGCGGCGGCTATCGTCACGCTGCTGACACGCGAGCACGGGCGGCATGCCGGGCTGGTGCGCGGCGGCGGCGGTAAGCGAGCCGCGGCGCTCTACCAGCCGGGCAACCTACTTTCGGCACGCTGGCGCGGGCGGCTGTCCGAGCATCTCGGCATGTTCACCGCGGAGCTGACCCAGAGCTTTGCGGCCCGTGCTCTCGACGACGCCGTGCGCCTGGGTGGCGTTGCCTCGGCCTGCGCCGTGCTGGAAGCGGCTCTGCCCGAGCGCGAGCCGCATACAGCGCTCTTCGACGCGACCCTGGCATTGCTGCAGGCCATCGACAGCGCACCGGACAGCCCGACCTGGGGTGCCGAGTACGTGCGCTGGGAATGCCGCTGCCTTGCCGACATGGGGTTTGGGCTCGATCTAGAGAGTTGCGCGGTCACCGGCGAGCGCGACGGCTTGGCTTTCGTCTCGCCGCGCACCGGCCGCGCGGTGAGCGCCACGGCGGGCGAGCCCTATGCCGACCGGCTATTCACTCTGCCGGGGTTCCTTCAGGGGGAGGCGTCACCTTCGGCGGGCGACGTGGCCGAGGGGCTGCGCCTGACCGGGCATTTCCTGGAGCGGCATGTGCTGTCGCCCCATGGCCGGCGAGTACCGGCGGCCCGCACCCGCTTTGCCGAGCGCTGGCGCCGAGGTAAAGGCTAAGCCGTTGATCTCTCGTGGAGAGTTGGCGGCCCCTAACTCGACCCTTCTGGCGCTACAAGGGCGTGAGTAGACTCCCGCCCACCTAACCCGATTCGGATTCATGGCGAAAACACCCACTCCCGCGGCCCCCGCCGCTGAAATCCGCCCCGTGCCGCTGGCCGATGCGCTGGGCGAGCGCTACCTGTCCTACGCGCTCTCCACCATCATGTCGCGCTCGCTGCCCGACGTGCGCGACGGCCTCAAGCCGGTGCATCGCCGGCTGCTTTATGCGATGCAGCAGCTCAAGCTCGATCCGGCCTCGGGCTTCAAGAAATGCGCCCGTGTCGTCGGCGACGTCATCGGCAAGTACCATCCGCACGGCGACGTCGCGGTCTACGACGCCCTGGTGCGTCTCGCCCAGGAATTCGCCCAGCGCTATACCCTGGTCGACGGCCAGGGCAATTTCGGCAATATCGACGGCGATAACGCCGCGGCCATGCGCTATACCGAGGCGCGGCTGACCACGGTGGCGCAGGAACTGCTCGTCGGTATCGATGAGAACGCCGTCGATTTCCGCACCACCTACGACGGCGAAGGCGAGGAGCCGCTCGTCCTGCCGGCGCGCTTTCCTAATCTGCTGGCCAACGGCTCCTCCGGCATCGCCGTCGGCATGGCAACCAGCATCCCGCCGCACAATGTCGGGGAGATCTGCTCGGCCCTGCTGCATCTGATCAAGTTCCCCAAGTCGCACATCTCCAAGCTCGTCGATTTCATGCCGGGACCGGATTTCCCGACCGGCGGCATCCTGGCCGAGACACGCGAGACCGTCGAGCAGGCCTATGCCACCGGCCGCGGCAGTTTGCGCGTGCGCGCCAAGTGGGAGGTGGAGAAGACCGGTCTCGGCCAGTACCAGATCGTGGTCACCGAGATTCCCTACCAGGTCGGCAAGTCGCGCCTGATCGAGAAGATCGCCGAGCTGCTGCAGGAGAAGAAGCTCGCCCTACTGGCCGACATCCACGATGAGTCGGCCGAGGATGTGCGCCTGGTGCTCGAGCCCAAGAGCCGCAACGTCGACCCGAAGGTGCTGATGGAATCGCTGTTCCGCCAGACCGAGCTCGAGGCGCGTATCGCCATCAACATGAACGTGCTCGGCTCGGACGGCGTGCCGCGCGTCATGAACCTGCGCGAGGTGCTGCAGGAGTTCCTTGACCACCGCCACCAGGTGCTGATCCGCCGCTCAAAGTTCCGTTTGGGCAATATCGAGCACCGGCTGGAGATCCTCGACGGCTACCTGATCGCCTATCTCAACATCGACGCGGTCATCAAGATCATCCGCACGCAGGACGATCCCAAGGCGGCGATGATCAGGAAATGGAAGCTGACCGAAAACCAGGCCGACGCCATCCTCAACATGCGCCTGCGCGCCCTGCGCAAGCTCGAGGAGATCGAGATCAAGCGCGAGCACGAGGCGCTCAGCGCCGAGAAGAAGGAGCTGAACAAGCTGCTCAAGGACGAGGACCGGCGCTGGACGGCAATCGCCGACGAGATCAAGGACATCCGCGCCCGCTTCGGCGAGAAGATCGAGCTCGGCAGGCGCCGCACCGAGCTGGGCGACGCGCCGGCGGCGGTCGTCGTGCCGATCGAGGCCCTGATCGAACGCGAGCCGGTGACCATCGTCGGCTCGCAGAAGGGTTGGGTACGCGCCTTCAAGGGCCATCTCGACGACAAGTCGATCGACGAGGTGCGCTACAAGGAAGGCGACGGTCCGCGCTTCGCCATGCGCGCCGAAAGCACCGACAAGCTGCTGGTCTTCGCCACCAACGGCCGCTTCTACATGATTCCCGGCGAGAAGCTGCCGCGCGGCCGCGGCGATGGCGAGAACATCAAGATGCTCGTTGACATGGGAGAGGCCGAGATCGTCGAGCTCATGCTGTTCAGGGGCGGGCGGAAATTCCTGGTCGCCGCCAGCGACGGACGCGGCTTCGTGGTGCCCGAGGACGAGGTCGTCGCCCAGACCCGCGCCGGCAAGCAGGTGCTCAATGTCGGGGAAGGTATCGCGGCGCGTGCCGTGACCGTGGTCGAGGGCGATACGGTCGCCGTCATCGGCAAGAACCGCAAGCTGCTGCTCTTCCCGCTCTCCGAGCTGCCGGAAATGGGCCGCGGCCGTGGCGTCACGCTGCAGAAATCCAAGGGTGGGGAGCTCGACGACGTGCGCACTTTTGCCATCGAGCAGGGCTGGCCGGTTGGTTTCCGCGACAGCGACAAGAAGGAGAACGCGCCGAAGAACTGGCTCGGCGCACGGGGCCAGGCCGGGCTGCTGCCGCCGAAGGGCTTTCGCTTTAAGTGACAGCGCCCTATAACGGGGCTGAGTTTGCCAGGAGACGCCGCATGAGCACCGCCATCGTCACGCATCAACCGCTGATCGACCGTCTCTGGCCCGCCGCCGAGCGCCCGCTCGTGCGCCAGGCCATTCTGGTCGTGCTGGGCAGCTTGCTGCTTTGGGCCTCGGCCAAGGCGCAGGTGCCAATGTGGCCGGTGCCGATGACCATGCAGTCCTTCGTCGTGCTGGTGCTTGGCATGGGCTACGGCTTCCGCCTCGGCACCGCGACCGTGGTGTTCTATCTGATCGAGGGTGCGGTCGGCCTGCCGGTCTTCGCCGGCACGCCGGAGAAGGGCATCGGCCTTCCCTACATGATGGGTCCGACCGGCGGCTACCTCATCGGCTTCGTGATCGCAGCGGGGACGGTCGGCTGGCTGGCCGAGCGCGGCTGGGATCGCTCCCTGACCAAGGCGGTGGCGGCGATGGCCCTGGGCAGCGTCCTGCTGCTGGTTCCGGGTGTCGCCTGGTTGGCCGTGCTGATCGGCGGCGCGAAGGCGGTTTCGCTGGGGCTGACGCCGTTTATCGTCGGTACGGTGGTCAAGCTGGCGCTGGCAGCGGCGGTCATGCTGCTGGCCTGGCGGGCGGTCGAGGCGCGCCAGCGCCCGCGTTAACGATTGCCTGGCGGGGCGGATCGCGGGCTACCCAAAGGCTTGGAATTTGTACTATCTTCGCCGCAGGCTTGGGGCGGGCAACGGTGCCGGTCGGCCTGAGCACAAATCAATAGTGGAACGGAGGAGCCTTCATGAACCGTCGTAAATTCATCAAGTCGGCCGGTTTCGGCGTCGCCGCTGCGGCGAGCACGACGCTGGCCGCGCCGGCGATCGCCCAGTCGGGCGAGATCCGCTGGCGCATGACCTGCAGCTGGCCAAAGAGCCTGGACACGCTGTTCGGCGCCTGCGAGCACTTGGCCAAGCGCGTCTCCGATGCCACGGGCGGCAAGTTCCGCATCTCGACCCATGCGGCCGGTGAGATCGTCCCGGCGCTGCAGGTTCTCGACGCCGTCTCGGCCGGCACCGTCGAGTGCGGCCACACGGCGCCCTACTATTACATCGGCAAGGACCCGACCTTCGCTTTCGCGACGGCGCTTCCCTTCGGCCTCAACGCCCGCCAGCAGATCGCCTGGATGGAGTTCGGTAACGGCCGGCAGCTGATGAACGACTTCTACAAGGACTACAACGTCGTCGGCCTGACCGCCGGCAACACCGGAGCGCAGATGGGCGGCTGGTTCCGCAAGGAGCTCAAGTCCGTCGCCGACATGAAGGGCCTGAAGATGCGCATCGGCGGCTTCGCCGGCCAGGTACTGTCACGGCCGGGCCTGGAGCTGGTGCCGCAGCAGCTCGGCGCCCCGGACATCTATCCGGCGTTGGAGAAGGGCACCATCGACGCCGCCGAGTGGGTCGGCCCGTACGATGACGAGAAGCTCGGCTTCAACAAGGTCGCCGAGTTCTACTACTACCCCGGCTGGTGGGAAGGCGGCCCGCAGCTCGATCTCATGATCGGCACCCGCGCCTGGGAATCGCTCTCCTCCGAGAACAAGGCAATCCTGCAGGCGGCTTCGCACGAGGCGTATCTGTGGATGGTCGCCAAGTACGACGCCCAGAACCCGGCCGCCCTGCGGCGCCTGATTGCCGGCGGCGCCAAGCTGCGGGCGTTCCCGCGCGACATCATGGCCGCAGCCTGGAAGGCGTCCAACGACCTCTACGAGGAAACCTCGGCCAAGAACGCCAAGTTCAAGAAGGTCTACGAGAGCTGGTCGAAGTTCCGCGACGAGGAGAACCGCTGGTTCCGCTTCGCCGAAGGCACCTTCGACAACTTCATGCAATCGGTCAGCCTGCAGCCCGTCAAGCGGGGCTGATCGGCAGGACAGCAGCGGCCTACGCTGTAGAAAGGGCCCCGCGGAAGCGGGGCCCTTTTTGTTTAGGGTCGCCGGCCGAGGTACCTTCCTTCGCCTGGGAGCCTGATTGGAGCTTTGGCCCCCAATCGCCGGCTCATACCAACCGACAGAAGTCATGACAGGTAAGCCCAGGCACGGCGCGTTATGGAGGCGAGCCTGGCGGGCACCGCGATGAGGTCGGTCCAGGCCGCG
>VGEI01000092.1 GCA_016869415.1 Alphaproteobacteria bacterium | reverse complement strand
AGCGGCAACGCAAGCGCGGCCGCGGCGGCAAGTCGGAACAGGGTCATGGCGGGCCTCCTCTAGGGTCTCTTGCTATGTGAGCGATGCTACCAGCCCGGGCCGCGGATGGCGGCCTCGGTCTTTGGGTCGAAGAGATGAAAGCGGTTCGCCGGCAGCGAGACAGCGATTGGCTTGCCAGCCACCAGCCCGGCATCGGGTGGAAAGCGCCCGGTCAGCTCGCCCGCCCCCAGGCGGAGCAGGGCCAGCGTGTCGGAGCCCAGCGGCTCGACCAGCAGTACGTCTGCGGTTAGCGGCACCCAGTCAGGGCCGTGGCCGTTGCCGGCCATGATGTGTTCCGGACGAATGCCGAACAGCAGCTCGCGACCGGCATTGGCCCGGCACAGTTCGCGCCGCGGAGCAGGAACGTGGAAGCGCAAGCCTCCGGCCAAACTAAGTTCGGCGCCGTCAGCGCTCACCGTGCAGGGCAGGAAGTTCATCGGCGGTGCGCCGGTGAAACCGGCGACGAACTTGGCGGTGGGCCGGTTATAGATGTCGTCAGGCGTGCCGACCTGCAGGATATGCCCGGCGCGCAGCACCACGATGCGATCGGCAAGGGTCATCGCCTCGACCTGGTCGTGGGTGACGTAAATGATGGTGCTGCCCAGACGCTGGTGCAGCTTCTTGATCTCGACCCGCATCTCGGCGCGCAGCAGGGCATCGAGGTTGGACAGCGGCTCATCGAACAGGAAGGCCTTGGGCTGGCGGACGATGGCCCGGCCCATGGCCACACGCTGCCGTTGGCCACCGGAGAGCTCACGGGGGCGCCGCTCAAGCAGATGCTCGATCTTGAGGATCTGCGCGGCCTCGCTCACCCGCGTCTGAATCTCGGCATCAGGCCGTTTGCGAATACGAAGTCCGAAGGCCAGGTTCTCGAACACCGATTTGTGCGGGTAGAGCGCATAGTCCTGGAAGACCATGGCGATATCGCGGTCGCGCGGCGGCACGTCATTGACCGCCCGGCCGCCGATACGGATCTCGCCGCCGGTGATCGATTCAAGCCCGGCAACCATGCGCAGGAGCGTGCTCTTGCCACAGCCCGACGGCCCGACGAGGACGCAGAACTCGCCGGCGCGAATGTCGAGGTCGACGCCGTGGACGACTGGCTGCGTGCCGTAGCTTTGACCACGCCGCGCAGAGTGACATCAGCCACGGCTCGCTCCATATCGCCGGCGCATTGCTCCTCCCCAAGCTGACCTTCTTGATAGCGCTATCATATGGGGCAATGATGGGCTGTCAATCGCCGTCTTTCAGGCCGTAATGGATTTATCCCCATCTCAAGTTGACGGATTTTCTGATAGCGCTATCATACAGGTCACCATTACAGCGGTTTCGGAGTGAGTTTGGCATGCGCGCCCGCACCGCGCCAAAACCGGATAGCCGCCTGCGGCGCGGATCGGGCCGCGTGACCATGGATGAGGTGGCGCGCCTTGCCGGCGTGTCGACCAGTACGGTCAGCCGCGTGCTACGCGAGCCGGGCGCCGTCTCGGACTCCCTGGCGGGCAGGGTACGCTCGGCAGTGGATCGGCTGGGCTATGTGCCCAATCTGATGGCCGGTGGCCTGGCGGCCGCGCGTGGCCGTACCGTCGGCGTTGTCGTGCCCTCGATCCTCAACTCGTTCTTCGCAGGTACGATCGACACGCTGAGCGGGCTGCTGTCGTCCGCCGGCTGGCAGGTGCTCGACGGCAGCACCGACTATTCGGAGGCTCGCGAGGAGGCACTGGTCGAGGCGTTTCTTGCCTGGTCGCCCGCCGCGATGGTGCTCACCGGCCTGCGCCATTCCGAACGCACCGTGCGTCTGCTGCGGGCCGCGCGCATCCCCGTGGTCGAGATGTGGGATGTCTCCGAGGGCGCCATCGATATCGCCATAGGTTTCTCGCATCGCGCGGCGGGCCGGAGCATGACGCAGTACCTGATCGAGAAGGGGCGCCGCCGCATCGTTTTCGTCGGTGCGATCATGACCAGCGACCAGCGCGCCGCCCAGCGTGCCGAAGGCTATCGCGAGGCAGTGACGGCCGCCGGGCTGCCGGCGACGGTGATCGACCTGCCAAGCCGCTCGAGTGTCGCCCTGGGCGGGCCGGCGCTTGCCGACCTGCTGGTGCGGCAGGTGGAAATGGATGCGCTCTATTGTTCGAACGATGTACTGGCGCTGGGCGCACTGTTCGAATGCCAGCGCCGCGGCATCGCAGTGCCGCAGCACCTGTCCATCGCGGGCTTCGGCGATCTCGATTTCGCCGCCTCCTGCGTGCCGCCGCTGACCACGATCCGGCCGCCGCGCGAGGCGATCGGCCGCGAGACGGCGGCAATGCTGCTGGCGCGCTTCGCCGGGCAGACGCATCTGCGCCGGGCCGTCGATCTCGGATTCGACCTGCAGATCCGCCGGAGCGCTTAGGCCGCTAACGCGAAGGCAGTGCGGCCGGCGATCCAGGTGCGCATGACGCGGCCCTGTACCGGCCGCCCGTCGAACGGCGAGTTCTTGGACTTCGAGCGGAAATCCTTCTCGGCGATCTTCCAGGCCCGCTCGGGATCGAACATCACCAGATCGGCGGGCGCGCCCTTGGCCAGCTTGCCGTAGGGCAGGCCGAGGATCGAGGCCGGCGCCACGGTCATCTTGCGCAGCATATCGAGCAGCGTCAGGTGCTTGTTGTGCACGAGGTCGAGCGAGATGCAGAGCAGCGTCTCGAGGCCGATCATACCGACGGCTGCCTGGGCGAAGGGCAGGCGTTTGGCCTCCTGGTCCTGCGGTGCGTGATCGGAGGCGATGGCGTCGATCGTGCCGTCCTTGAGGCCCTCGATGACCGCGCGCCGGTCGGATTCGCCGCGCAGCGGGGGCGAGAGTTTGGCGAAGGTACGGTAGTCGCCGACGGCGATCTCGTTGAGCGCGAAATAGGGTGGGGCGGTGTCGCAGGTGACCTTGCCGCCGCGCGCCTTGGCCCGGCGGATGGCGTTGATCGCCGCACCGGTCGAGACATGCGGGATGTGCAGCCGCCCGTTCGCCATCTGGGCAAGGCGCAGGTCGCGCTCGACCTGCATGACCTCGGCCAGCGGCGGGATGCTGGGCAGGCCGAGCCGCGTGGCGATCTCGCCGGCGTTCATGCCGCCATTGCCGCCGAGCCCCGGATCCTCGGGATGCTGGATGATCACCTTGCCGAAGGTCGAGGCGTAGAACAGCGCACGGCGCATGACCTGCGAGTTGGCGACTGGATGCAGCCCGTCGGTGAAGCCCAGCGCGCCGGCCGCAGCGAGGAGGCCAAACTCGGTCATCTCTTTGCCGGCCAGGCCGCGGGTGACGGCGGCGTACGTGAAGACGCGCACCCGGCTGGTTTCGCGCGCCCGCCGCGCGATCGACTCAACCAGCGCCGCGTCGTCGATCACCGGATGGGTGTTCGGCAGCGCCACCATGCTGGTGATGCCGCCGCCGGCGGCGGCCGTGCTGGCCGTGGCGAAGGTTTCCTTGTGCTCCTCGCCGGGCTCGCGCAACTGTACGCGCATGTCGACCAAGCCGGGCGCCAAGCATGCCGCATCGCCATCGATGGCTTCGATGCCGGCCACGGCACCGGCCCGGGCGAGATGCGGCCCGACCTCGGCGATTGTGCCATCGGAAATCACCAGCCCGCCGCGCTGGTCGGTGTTGCTGGCCGGGTCGAGCAGCCGAACATTGACCAGGGCCAGCGGCGGTCCGCCCCGGGCGCCCGGCTCCACGCGCTGGGCCGTCACCGCTCGTCTCCTGCGGCGTTGCGCAGGCTGTTACGGGTCAGCACGTCGAGGCAGGCCATGCGCACCGCGACACCCATCTCGACCTGTTCGCGGATTAGCGAGCGGTCGATGTCGTCGGCCACCTCGCTGTCGATCTCCACGCCGCGGTTCATCGGGCCAGGGTGCATGACCAATGCATCCGGCTTGGCCAGTGCCAGCTTTTCGCGGGTCAGGCCGTAGAAGTGGAAATACTCGCGGGTCGACGGCACGAAGGCGCCCTGCATGCGCTCGAGCTGCAGGCGCAGCATCATGACGATGTCGCAATCGATCAGCCCCGCCTTCATGTCGTGGAAGACCTCGACGCCCAGCCGGTCGATGGCCGAGGGCATCAGGGTGGGCGGTCCGATCACCCGCACCCGCGCGCCCATGGAAATCAGCAGATGGATGTTCGATCGCGCCACCCGGATGTGCAGGATGTCGCCGCAGATGGCGACGGTCAGGCCCTGCAGCCGCCCCTTGTGGCGGCGGATAGCCAGCGCGTCGAGCAGGGCCTGGGTCGGGTGCTCGTGCGTGCCGTCGCCGCCGTTGATTACGGCGCAATTGACCTTCTCTGACAGCAGCTTGACCGCGCCGGAGTCCGGGTGCCGGACAATCAGCACATCGGGCAGCATGGCATTGAGGGTCATCGCCGTGTCGATGAGCGTCTCGCCCTTCTTCACCGAGGAGACATCGGCCGACATGTTGATGACGTCGCCGCCCAGCCGTTTGGCGGCGAGCTCGAACGAGGTACGCGTGCGGGTCGAGTTCTCGAAGAAGAGGTTGATGACCGTGCGACCACGCAGCAGGTCGCTTTTCTTCTCAGCGGCGCGGTTCTGCTCGACGTAGCTGCCGGCAAGATCGAGGAGGAGGGTGATCTCGTCCGGCGAAAGCCCCTCGATGCCCAGGAGATGGCGGTGTCGGTAGCGGAAAGAGGCGGCGGTGGCCGACGAAGTCATTAAAGCGGCCTTATAGACCGGCCGTTGCGGGACCCGCAAGCCGAGCCGAAGCCGCGACTCGGCCGTAACGATCAATTAACCTGTATTTGGCAAAGTTATCCCCAGCATTGGCCCTGAAGGGCGAGAGGGGAAACGTGAGTCAGGCGAATCCACACTTCAATCCGGTCGCCGAGATCGCGGAAGCGACCGCGAATCTCTCGGTCCTGGCAGCCCGCATGGGAGAGCGTCTCGGCGAGACCGCCCAGCAAATCGAAGATGTGGCCCGTTCGACCTGCCTGCTGGCGCTCGACATGGCGGTCGAGGCCGACCGGCCGGGGCATCTCGGCAAGGGATTGAGCGAGGCCTCGAAAGACGTAAGGCAGCTGGCCGCCCGCACGCACCGCACGCTGGCCGATCTCGAAGCGATGCTGAAAGCCGTCGAAGGCCGCACCGCCTGAGTCCTCCCTAGCGCGACAATCCCCGCACGATTTGCGCGACGAGCCGCTGGCTGAAGCGGCGGTCGGGCTTCCGCCCGCTTACCACCGCACGGAACCACACAGAAGCGACGAGTTGTTCGGCCGCGAGGCCGACATCGGCATTGCGGTGGATTTCGCCGCGCGCCCGGGCGCGGGTCAGGATCTGCTTGAGCGCCGCCTCATCAGGTCGGGCGCAGCCGGCGGCGTCGCCCTCGGCGATCAGGCCGGCCTGAATACGGGCCGTGAGCGGGGAGGCGTAGCGGCGGGCCATCCCGGCGACCGCGAGGCGCAGCTGGGCGCCGGCCGGGCCGCGTGACGAGCGGGCCGGCGATACGGGGGTCTCCAGAAGGTCAGCGAACAATGCGGCCTTGGTCTTCCACCAGCGATAGATGGTCTGTTTTCCGGCGCCGGCTTCGGCGGCAACCGCTTCGATGGTCACGGCGTTGTAGCCGCGTTGGCGGACGAGACGACTGGCCGCGCTGAGAATGGCGCGCTGCGTGGTGATGCTGCGCCGAGACTCATCGGGTTCCCGCTTCGTTCCGCGAGGGTAGTATTCAGGGCGGCGAGAGCGAAGGCGCGCCATCTTTGGTGGCTTCTTGCGGCTTTTCCGGGTTTTCCTTAACGAGTCCCGACGCGCACCCATGTTTGACAATATGAGACGATACGTACCGTCTCGTCAATTGTGAAACTGGTCACTTCTTCCTCGTCCGTTGACTGGAAATGGTCTAGGGAGAAGAGAAGGCGAGCCGGGCGACCCGTTCGACGTTGACCAAAACATCGATGCCGCCATCGGATATCTCGGCGAGCGTCGCCCAGCGCACGCCGGCGGCATCGTCGGCGGCGACGGCTTCGCCCGCCCGCCAATCGGCCAGCACGGCGACCAGGACGTAGTGCCATTGCACGGTGCCGCCGGCATCGGGGCCGATCTCGTCGAGGGCGGTGAGGATGCCGCGCGCATCGGCCTCGATGCCGGTTTCTTCGCGCAGCTCGCGCAGGGCGGCATCGGAGACGGTCTCACCGCGTTCGAGATGGCCGCCGGGAAAGCCCCAACGGCCCTGATAGGAGCCCTTGGACCGCTGGGCGAGCAGGAGCTGGTTGCCGCGCCGCACGACGGCTAAGACGCCGACGACCGGCCGCTCGACGCTCACACGATGCCCTTATTACGCAGGGCCGCGATCTCGCTCTCGCTGAGCGACAGAAGATCGTGCAGCACTTCGTCCGTGTGCTCGCCCAGGGCCGGCGGCGCGTGGCGGTAGGTCGGCGGCGTTTCCGACATCTTCAGCGGGCTGGCGACCGAGGGCACTTTGACCCCGAAGCGACCGTGCGGCAGGTCAAGCCGCATCCCCCGGGCCACAACTTGCGGATCGGCGAAGACCTGGTCGAGGGTATTCACGGGACCGGAAGGCACGCCGGCCGGCTCAAGACGTTCCAGCCAGTAATCGCGCGGCTTGGCCGCGATGATCTCGCGCAGGATTGGAACCAGGAACTCCCTGTTCCGCACCCGAGCGGGGTTGCTGGCAAAGCGCGGGTCCTCCGCGAGATCGGCGCGGCCGGCGATCTCGCAGAATCTGCGGAATTGGCCGTCGTTGCCGACGGCCAGGATGAGATAGCCGTCAGCGGCCGGGAACACCTGGTAAGGCACGATGTTGGGATGGGCGTTGCCCAGGCGCTTGGGGGCCTTGCCGGTGACCAGGTAGTTGGAGCCTTCATTAGCCAGCCAGGAGATCTGGGTGTCCAGCAAGGCCAGATCGATGCGCTGACCCTGGCCGGTGGCGTCGCGGTGGCGCAGGGCGGCGAGAATGGCGATCACGCCATAGAGACCCGTGGTGATGTCGGCTACGGCGATGCCCGCCTTGAGCGGCTCGGCCCCCGGCGTGCCCTCGGGTTGCCCGTTGAGACTCATGAAGCCGCCCATGCCCTGGGCCAGGTAGTCGTAGCCAGGGCGCGGCGCGTAGGGCCCGGTCTGGCCGAAGCCGGTGATCGAGCAGTAGATAAGCTTGGGGAATTGCTCCTTGAGCTGCTCGTAGGCCAAGCCGTATTTGGCAAGGTCGCCGACCTTGAAGTTCTCCACCAGGATGTCGCAGCGCGCGATCAGCCTTCGGGCCAGCGCCTGGCCCTCGGGCTTGGCGAGGTCGAGCGTCAGCGAACGCTTGTTGCGGTTGGCCGAAAGGAAGTAGGCGCTTTCGGCGGTGTCCTTGCCTTCGGCATCCTTGAGCCAGGGCGGGCCGAATTTGCGGGTGTCGTCGCCCGCAGCGGCGCGCTCGATCTTGATCACATCGGCGCCGAGATCGCCCAGAATCTGTGTGCAGGTCGGGCCGGCAAGGATGCGCGTGAGATCGAACACGCGCAGCCCCGTGAGGGGCGGGGGAGCGGTCATTTGCTGTTACTCAGCCGCGCGCTTGTCGATGAGCCGGACGTAGCCGTCTCGGGTCTGCGGCAGTTTGCGGTTCAGCAGGCGCGAGGCCACCACGGTGCGCAGGATCTGCGCCGTGCCGCCGGCGATGGCGAACATGCGCGCGTCGCGCACGTAGCGCTCCATGGGACTGTTGCGCGAGTAGCCGACGGCACCCCAAACCTGGAGCGCGTCGTTGGTCACCTTGATCGCCATCTCCGAAGCCAGGATCTTGGCCTGTGCGGCGTAGAGCGCGTCGGGGAATCCCGAGGGACCCGCACTGGCTGCTGCCCGCCAGATCAACGCCCGCGCCGCCTCCAACTGGATGTTCATGTCAGCCAGCATGAACTGGATCGCCTGGAACTCGGCGATCGGCCGCCCGAATTGCTCGCGGCGCTGGGCGTAGTCGAGGGCGTGCTCGTAGGCGCCTTGCGCCAGTCCGAGGGCCACTGTCGCAGCCCCCACGCGCTGGCCGTTATAGGCATCCATCAGGTCGCCGAAGCCGTGGCGCAGGCCGCGCGGCGGGTTGACCATCATCTCGGCCGGGACTTCGAGGTTCTCGAAGATGATCTCGGTCTCGGGGATGCCGCGCAAACCCATGGCCGGCTCGCGCTTGCCTACGATCAGGCCCTTGGGCGTGTTCTTGTCCGGGTCGCGCACGGCGATGAAGCCGCCGATACCCTGCTCCTGACCCTTCTCGTCGAAGACGCGGGCGAAAATCAGGTGCAGCCGTGAGACGCCCCCGCCGGTAATCCAGTGCTTCTTCCCGTTGATGACGTATTTGTCGCCGCGTCTGTCGGCGCGCGTCGTCATCTCGGTGGCGGCACTGCCGGCCTCGGGCTCGGTGATGCAGATGGCCGGCTTGTCGCCGGAGAGCACGAGGTCGGCCGCGAGCTTTTTCTGCGCCGGCGTGCCGTAGGTAAGGATGGCGCCGACGGCGCCCATATTGGTCTCCACCACGATACGCGCCGAGGGACCGCAGCACTGGGCCATCTCGTCGATCACCAGCACGGCGTCGAGATAGGACAGGCCCTGGCCGCCCAGCTCCTTCGGGATGGTCATGCCGCAGAACCCGGCCTCGCGCAGGCGTTTCACCTGGTCCCACGGGTATGCCTCGGTGCGGTCGATCTCGGCGGCGCGTGGCGCCATCTGCTCGCGAGCGAGCCTGCGGGCGCGTTCGCGCAACGTGGTTTGAGCGGGAGTCAGCTGAAATTGAGCGGTCATGCGCCCATCTTCGAGGCCGGGCGGGAGAGGGTCAAGGCCGCTTGTCATTGTCTTGGGCAGACTGCGCTGTTACAAGGCCGGCAACCACAAAGACGACGAAGGGAAGGAACATGAGCCGCACTTCGTTCCTCGTTGCTCTCCTGGCTGCCGGTACCATAGCCGCCAGCGCCTCAGCCCAGACCTATCCCACCCGCCAGATCCAGCTCGTCGTGCCGTTCCCGGCCGGCGGCAATACCGACCTGATGGCGCGCGCGCTTCAGCCCGAACTTGCCAAGGCCCTCGGCCAGCCGGTCGTGGTCTTCAACAAGGGCGGGGCGGCGGGCACTCTCGGCAATATCGACGTCTTTCAGGCACGGCCGGACGGCTACACGGTCGGCATGTCGCCGAACAACCCATTGACCGGCCAGCCGCATGTGCAGAAGCTGCCGTACTCGCTCGATAGTTTCCGCTACGTCTGCCTCGTCTACCATACGCCCTATGTGCTGATCGGCGGACCGAAGGCGCCATTCAAGACGATGCAGGAGTTCGTCGCCTATACGAAGGCGAAGTCTGACAACCTGATCTACGGCACGCCGGGGCCGGGCAGCACCAACCACCTGGTCATGCTGGCCGTGCTTGGGGCGATCAAGGGCGACGGCGTGCACGTGCCCTTCCAGGGAGCGGGGCCGATGTCGCAGGCGCTGCTCGGCGGCACGATCATGGCTTTCACCGAGACGCCCTCGGTGGCCAAAGCCAGCAACCTGCCGATCCTGGCCTCGCTGACCGCGCAGCGCCAGGCCGCGATCCCCGACGTGCCGACGGCGGCCGAGCTCGGCTACCCGGCCGAGGGCTTCACTGCCGGCGGCCTGATCGTGCCCGACAAGACCCCGGATGCCGTGGTGGCGACTTTGGAACGGGCCTGCGCCACGGTGTCGGCCAGCGCCGAGTTCAAGGCGATGATCGAGAAGCTCAACGGCGTGCCGCGCTATCTGCCGGGCGCGGAATTCAAGAAGATGTTCGAGCAGGATTCGGTGCGTAACGCGGCGGCGGTCAAGGCCGCCGGGCTCGGGCCGAAGTAAGACGCCGCGGGGCGAATGAGCGACGCGGCGCCGACGGCGGAAGCGAAGGCGTCGCGGTCGGCGCGGGCGGCAAGCCTGATCCTGCTGGCCGGCATCGGTCTCTACGCCACGTGGTTCTCCTGGGGTATTGGCCTGTGGCGCGGTTCCTCGCCGGGCGAGGGACTGTTTCCCTTCGGTGCCGCGCTGGCCGTCACGACGCTCAGCCTCATCGGACTGCTCAGTCTCGTCCTTGAGCGGCGCGCAGCTGGAGAGCGTGCACCGGGCTTGTCGGCCGAGGCGAGACGCCGGCTGGGCTTCTATCTGCTAGCGCTGATCTTCTACGGCGGAACGCTGGAGCTGCTGGGCTTCTTCGTCAGCACGATCCTGGCGCTCACCTTCATCCTGCGCGCAGCCGAGCGCTACTCCTGGCGCATGACCGCGGCACTGGTCGCCGGTACGGTCGCCGGCAGCTATCTGCTCTTCGTCGTCTGGCTCGGCGTGATCTTCCCCGAGGGCGCGCTCTGGCAGGTCTTCGACTGAGATGGATATCCTGGGACATCTCTGGCTCGGGCTGGGTACGGCGCTCAGCCTCACCAACCTGCTTTACTGCTTCATCGGGGTTTTCCTCGGCACGGTGATCGGCGTGCTCCCCGGTCTGGGTCCGGTCGCCA
>VGEI01000091.1 GCA_016869415.1 Alphaproteobacteria bacterium | reverse complement strand
GCTCGTCGTCGGCTGGAAGGCAGCGATGTGGGCCTCGCGTGCCGTCGACGCGGGCTTGGCGCGGGTGCAGTCGACCGACCTGACACTGCGCCGCTTCATTGCCAGTGTCGTCCGCTACGTCATCCTCACCTTCACCGTCCTGGCGGTGTTGTCGCAGTTCGGCGTGCAGACCACCAGCCTGATCGCGGTGTTCGGCGCCGCCGGCCTCGCCATCGGACTGGCGCTGCAGGGTACCCTCGCCAATCTCGCGGCCGGCGTGATGATCCTCGTGTTCCGGCCGTTCAAGATCGGCGACGATGTCGATGCAGGGGGCCACAAGGGTACAGTGGAATCGATCGACCTGTTCACTACAGAACTGCGCAGCGCCGACAACCTGCAGCTCCTGGTGCCGAACGGCAAAATCTGGGGCACGGCGGTGACCAATTTCAGCGCCCACGCGACCCGTCGCGTCGATCTCAAGCTGGTGATCGACAACACGCTCGATCTCGACAAGGCCATCAGCACCGTGCGCGAAACTCTTGGCAAGGATCCCCGCAGCCTCGCCAGCCCTACCCCAGTCGTCATGGTGAGCGAGGTGACCGAGGCGGGGGCGACGCTGACCGCCCAAGCCTGGACGAAAAGCGATACTCACGGCGACCTTAAAGTCGCACTGATGAGGTCGCTCAAGGGTGCTCTAAGCACTTCTCTGAAAACAGTTTCCGGCTAGAAAGGCTCCTCCCGCCGGCCCTGGGGTTCACGCCGTTGCGACAAGGCGGAGAGCTCCCAGGATGATTCACGCGCATTGTGTTAAGATAGGTTAATGATTCGGCACGCCCCCGGCCCGTAGTCAGACCATGGCCTTGGACACCTTAGCCCGTACCGCGCCCCACGACGGACATGGCGTTGAGCGCGACGTCGTTCTCAACGGCCAGTACGAGATCTACCCGCACGAGCCGATTGCGCCGCTGACCAGCCGCGGGGTCGAGGCTTTCCGCGCCGTCGACCGCCGCTTCCCCACGGTCTCCTGCGCTGCACTGGTGTGCAGCGGCGAGACGGCCCCGCGGGTCGACGCCATGACCAGCCTGCGCGGGCTCTCCAAGCCGGCCCTGCTCGGCGTGTTGGCCTTCGGTCCGGTAAACTGGCCGGATGGGCGCCAGCGCCTGGCTGTCATCCACAGCGCTCCGAATGCCGGGAAGTTCGCCCTCACCGTCCCGTTGAAACCGGCCCAGGTCGTCGAGGCGCTGCTGCGGCCGATGGCCGCAGCACTCCATGACATCCACGCACGCGGCACTACGCATCGCGCCATCCGGCCTGACAACCTCTTCATGCGCGAACCGGGCGCAACGACCCTCACCCTCGGCCCCTGCGTGACGACGCCGCCGGGTTTCGGCCAGCCCGACATCTACGAGCCGGTCCGCACGGCCATTGCCGATCCCGCGGCTCGCGGCAACGGCACGGCGAAAGACGACATGTTCGCACTTGGCATGACCGCGCTGGCCCTGCTGCTCGGCCGCCAGCCGGGCAGCGAGTATGACCGGGACACTCTGATGATCCGACGCCTCGAGCTCGGCTCCCTGGGGGCAGTGGTGGAGCGCAGCTCGATGCCGCGCGAGATCATTGACGCGCTCGACGGTCTGACCGCCGATGACGAGAGCGAGCGCTGGACGGTGGTGTCCCTACAGAAATGGCTCAATGGTGGCCGGCCCGACCAGCCGCGCTCCTACGACGCCTCCCACGCGCTCGTGCCCTACCAGATCGCGGGCAAAGCGGTGCGCAACGCACGGTCCCTGGCCTACGCGCTCGGGCAGCACTGGGTCGAGGGTGTGCGCCACCTGCGCGAAGAGGCACTGACGCGCTGGCTGCGCGACTACGCGCCGGAGCGCACGGCTGCGCCGATGCTCGATCACGCGCTGTCCGAGCGCGAGCTAAATGTAGAGGGCGACGACAACGACGCCCTGATGGTGTCGCGTGCCATCATGGTCCTCGACCCCGAAGGGCCGATCCGCTTCCGCGGCGCCGCCGTGCAGCCACATGGCCTCGGGCCCTACATCTACGAGGCGATGAAGAATCCCGAGAAGCGCGCCGCCGCCACCGGTCTGCTGCGCTACGGCCTGCCGCAACGCATGCTCGACCGCCGCGGCTCCGAGCGTCGCGCCAGCGCCCGCCGGGTGACGCGCCAGGCAATCAACTTCGAGCGCCTGCGCCGCTGGGCGCAGTCCAGCGAGCCCTGGGAAGGGCTCGAGCGCTGCCTCTACGACCTCAACCGCGACGTCCCCTGCCTCAGCCCGATGACTGGTGGCCGCTGGGTCTCCGGAGTCGAGGATCTGATCGGCGCGCTCGACGCTTACGCGCTGACCGGCGCCGCCACGGAGCCGACGCTCGACGCCCACCTTGCCGCCTTCATCGGTGCCCGCTTCGAGGCCGCCGGCGACACGCTGCTGACCCTGATGAAGCCCCGCGAGGCCGATAGCGACGCGACCCTAGGCGCGATCCGCCTGTTCGCCGAACTGCAGCAATCCTACGCCTCCCGGCCGCTGCGCGGCATCACCCAGTGGTGCGCTACGCTGGCTCGCCGCGTGGCCGAGCAGATCCATCACCGGCCGAGCCGTCAGAAACTGATTGCCGCCATCGAGCAGGCGGCGCCTCTCGGCAACGTCGCCACGATACTCAAGATCGTCGATGTTCCCGGCCTTCGTCAGCGGGACGAGCGGGCATTCAGCGCCGCGCGGAACGTGCATGCGCAGTTGAGCTTCGAGATCCAGGCGATCGAACGTGGCGTCGAAGCGCGGCGCGCCCGGGCCCAGCAGCGAGGGCGTGACAACGCTGCCCTGCTGTCGGCCGCCGGCTCGGTGGCGATGAGCTTCCTCACCCTGATGCTGGACAACGGACGATGAACGTCTTCGCGTTCCGCGCCAGCGCGAACAACCGCTCGGCCTCCCGCGCCGGCACCAACGGCCGTGCCGCCATCGCCGCCGTCGTTCTCGGTGGGCTGATTGTCATCGCTGCAAGCGCCCTCTCCTATCTGGTGTTCCTTGTGCTGGCGACGCTGCCGATCGTCGCCGCGTCGTTGCTGGAGCGCCCGGGGCAGCGCCAGGCGACGGTCTCGGTTGCTGCGCTCACGATGTCGACGGTGATTCCACTCATTCTCGGCGCGATCGCCTCCGGCAGCGAACGTGATCTGCTGCGGAGCCCTACCGCCTGGACGTTCGTCGTCACCTCCGCCTGTATCGGCTTCGGCATCTACCTGATGCTGCCGGTGCTTGCGGTATGGGTCGAGGATATGCGGGCCAACGCCCGCCTGCGCAAGCTGCGCGAGCGCCAGCAGGCGCTGGCCGCCGACTGGGGCCCTGAGGTTGTGAAGCGTTAGTCCAGCAATGTCCGCATGATGCGGTAGAGAGCGGACTGCCCCTCGAAGCCGATGCCGGGCCGATCGGACAGAGCGAGATAGCCGCCCTCCAGACGCGCATCGTCGGCAAAGCCGCCAAAGTCACCGAAGACGCCGGGATAGGATTCAGCCCCGCCGAGGCCGAGGCCGGCGGCGACGTTCAGCGACATCTGGTTGCCGCCATGCGGGAAATGCGCGTGGCGCGGCCAGCCGCGCTGCTCGAGCATGGCAATCGTCCGAATATACTGCGTAATACCGTAAGCCTGCGGCGGATCGACCTGGATGACATCGCGGCCGGGGCGCAGACCGCCGAACTGCGCCAGATTTTCGACATCTTGGGTCGAGTAGAGGTTCTCGCCGGTGGCCAGCGGCGGCGCGTAGGCAGCGGCCAGCTCGGCGAAAGCCGCGTAGTCGTGCGGATCGAATGCTTCCTCGAACCAGCGCAAACCGAACGGCGCGAGTGCCCGGCCGTAGGCCAGCGCCTCCTTACGGGCAAACTTACAGTTCGCATCGACGGCCAGCCGGCTTCCCTCGCCCACCACCTTGAGCACCGCCTCGACGCGTCTCAAGTCCTCCGCCAGAGGAAGGCCGCCGACCTTCATCTTGAGCATGGTGTAGCCGGCATCGAGATGGCCTTTCATCTCGTCCTGCAGGTCCCGGATCGTCTGGCCCGGCCGGTACCAGCCGCCGCCGACGTAGCAGAAACAGCGCGTCGCAGTCCTGCCGCCGTTGAAGCGCTGCGCCAGCAGGCGGTGCAAGGGCAGCCCGGCAATCTTGGCCACCGCATCCCAAAGCGCCACTTCGATCGCACCGATGGCGATCGAACGCTCCGCGTGGCCACCGGCCTTCTCGCGCTGCAGCATCGTCGCGAGCGCTTTGGCCGGATCGAGATTGTCGCCGCTGTCGTCGAGCAGCGTCTCGGGCGGCGCACGCAGCAGCCGCGGAATGAAACGCTCGCGCATCGCAGCCCCGCAAGCGTAGCGGCCCGTCGAGTTGAAGGCGAAGCCGGCAACTTTCCTTCCGTCGCGCACGACGTCGGTGATCACCGCGACCACCGACGTCGTCATCTCGGAGAAATCGAAGCTCGAATTCCGCAGCGTCGAGTTGAGCGGGACCGCGGTTTCCCTGATTGCGGTGATGCGCACCTATTCGACCTTGATGTTGGCGTCCTTCACCACCTTGCCCCATTTGGTGATCTCGGCCCGGATCTGCGCCGCGAACTCCTCGGGCCGGTTGGCCACGGCATTGAAACCGAGACCCGCCAGACGCTCCTTCACGTCGGGCAGCGCCACGCTTTTGACGATCTCGCGATGCAGCGTGTCGATGACCTCTTTCGGCGTCCCGGCGGGTACCAGCACGCCCTGCAGTGTGTCGGACTCCTGATCGGCAATCCCCGCCTCGGCCAGAGTCGGCACGTCAGGCAGCGCCGAGGAGCGGGTCTTGCTGGTCACCGCCAGCGCCCGCAAGGCGCCCGACTTCACATGCGGCGTGGTCGGCGGCAGCGCCGTGAAGGCGATCGGCGTCTGGTTGCCGATGGTCGAGGTGATGGCCGGCCCAGCCCCGTTGAACGGCACGCCGACAAGATCGAGGCCCAGCGCCAGCTTGAACAGATGACCCGAGAGGTCGGGCGTGGTGCCGATGCCTGGCGTGGCGAAGCTGAACTTGCCCGGGCCGGCCTTGATCAAGGCGATGAGCTCGCGCACGGTCCTGGCGTCGACCGACGGATGAACGACGAGGACATTGGGCGAGGCCGCCACGTAGGACACGGGCGCGAAGTCCTTGAGCGCGTCGAACGGGATATTGGCATAGAGACTGGGATTCACCACGATGCTGCTGCTGCTGAACAGCACCATGTAACCGTCGGGCGCCGCCTTGGCCACCGCCGCCATGCCGATATTGCCGCCCGCCCCGGCCCGGTTCTCGACCACGAATTGCTGGCCGAGATTCTCGGAGAGTTTCTGCGCAACGATCCGGGCGATGACGTCGGTCGGCCCGCCGGGAGCGAAGGGCACGATCACGCGTACCGGCTTCGTGGGATAAGGCTGGGCCCCGGCGCTGCCGACGAAACCGGCGAAACAGACCAGCAGGGCCGCCAGGGCCCGCACGACACGAGTCATTGGTGTTCCTCCCTCCGTTGCGGCGCTTCGCCGCGTTTGTCCATCATGCCGTCACCGCAAGTGGCGCCAAGGCCTCGATATCGGTAACAACGTCGATGACCACCGGGCGGTCCGCCTTGAGCGCCTTGTGCAGCGCCGGGCCGATCTCGGCCGGTGTCTCGACGCGGATACCCAGCGCGCCCATCTCCTCAGCGATCCTGGCAAAGTTGACCTTGTTGAAGGTCCAGAGCTCACGCGCCTGCTCGGTCTGCTGGCCGCCATAGACGCGGTCGAAACCGCGTTTCGACTGGTTGCCGCCGCCGTTGTTGTTGACCACGGTGACGGTGTTGATCTTCCAGCGCACCGCCGTCTCGACCTCGGCGATGTGATACCAGAACCCGGCATCGCCGGTGAACACGACCACCGGGCGGTCAGGTGCCGCGCACTTGGCCCCCAGCCCCGCAGGAAAAGCCCAGCCAAGGTGCCCGGCGCTGCGCATATAACTTTGCGTCGGAAGGCGCAGATCGTACATGCCGCCCATCCACATCCCGGCATGGCCGGTGTCGACCACGACGATGGCGTCGTCCGGTACATGCCGCGTCAGCTCGGCGCAGAGACGCTCGGGGCGCATGGGCACGACATCGGATGTCAGCGAGGCGCGATACTTGTCGTGCCACTCCTTGTTGACCTGCATCACCCGCTGCAGCCAAGGCTGGCGTCTGACGGCCGTCGAGCGGTCCGCGTTCTTGAGCATCATGGCCAGGGCAGTCTTTGCGTCGCCGCAGATCGCCGCCTTGAGCGGGTAGTTACGGCCGATCGCCTCCGCCTCGATGTCGATCTGGATCGCCGGCACGCCGATCTTCGGCACGGCCCAGAAATGCGTGGTCATGCCGCCCGTCTCGCTGCCGATGAAGCAAACGAGATCGGCCTCGCCGACAAGGCGGTTGGCGCTTTCGCGCGAATAGCTGCCCACCACGCCCACCGACAGTTTGTGCAGGCCGGGAATCGTGTCCTTGCCGTTGAGCGAGGTGGCGACCGGGATGCCCAGCGCCTCGGCCAGCGCCACGACCTCGCGCTGCGCGCCTGAGGTTCGCACGCCGCCGCCGGCGACGATCACCGGCCGTTCTGCCGCCTCCAGCAGACGCAGCGCCGCCGCAACGTCGGCCGGCTCCGGGCTCGGCCGGAAGGGCGGCACCTGCGCGAACCGTTCCTCGCAGAGCGGCTCCATCTCCGCTTCCTCGACATCGATCTGGCCTTCGTTGCCGCGGAACTGCAGATGCACCGGCCCGGGCGTACCCGAAACCGCTGCACGGAAGGCCTGACGCAGCATGTCGGGGATGCGCTCGACCGCGTCGACCGTGGCATTAAGCTTGGTCACCGGCTCGAAGGCCGGCACGTCGTCGATCTCCTGGTAGACCTTGCGGAACTTGCTCTTGGGATCGCGTCCGCCGGTGAAGGCGATGACCGGCGAATGGGCGAGCCAGGCGTCCCGCAAACCGGCGGCGAGATTGAGCGCGCCGATCACCTGCGCCATGCAGATGCCCGGCCGGCCCGAGGCCCGGGCGTAGCCGTCGGCCATGTAGGCAGCCGATTTCTCGCCATGGGTATGGATGCGCTTGATCGAGGTGCGGCGCTCCATCTCGGCGAAGGTCGTGCGCAAGACCGCCGGCACCATGAAGACATGGGTGACGCCGTAGCCCTTGAGCATGTCGGCCAGAACCTTGGCGCCGCTCGTCCTGGAATTCGACCCGGGCTTGGTCTCGTCGCGCGGCATCATGGCCCTTTACTTGATGGCCAGCGGGTTGGTGGGCGAGCCGACGGCGCCGGTGATCGGGATGGCCGGCGCCACGAACATGAACTCGTAGACCTTGTCGTCGGCGCAGTCCCTGGCGAGATCGCCGAGCCAGAAGATCTCCCCCATGGTCAGGCCCATGATCGGAATGGTGATCCAGTGCCAGGGCTGGTTGATGCCCGGCTCGCTCTCGTTCGGCCGCACCTCGTTGCCCCAGGTATCCGTGGCGATGGCCGCGATCTGGTTGCGCTGGATCCAGTCGATGGTCTCGAACGATAGGCCGGGCGCGTCGCCGCCGGGATAGCCGTCCCAGCTCCCTGCCTTAAGCTTCGCCTCCATCTGCCCGGTACGCACGATGACGTAGTCGCCGCGCTTCACTTTAATTCCGTGGGCGGAGGCCGCCTTATCGAGGTCGGCGTTGGTGATGGCATAGCCGTCCTCGAGAACCTCCTTGCCCATGACCTTGGGCAGGTCGAGGAAGACCCCGCGGCCGACCATCTTGCTCTTGGTCTTCTCGATGCCGCATTTCTGCGCGCCGGCCGAGGTCACCTCGCGGCAGTCATAGCCATTCCACATGTTGTTTTCGTAGAAGATGTGGCCGAGACCGTCCCACTGCGTGCCGGATTGCAGCGGCATGACGACCATGTCATCGGCGGCGCGGATGCCGCGGTGATCGAGCACGCCCGAATAGGCGTCGGTGCCAGTGCGCAGCATGACATGGATCGGGTTGACCCGGCCGAGTGCCGGGTACTTGCTCTTGGCCCCCTGCGGGCCGTGCTGATCGAAATTGAGCGCCAGCGAGATGACTTTGCCTTTGCGCACCAGCTGTGCCGCGGCAACGATGTCCTCGGGCGTGGTGTAGTTGAGCGTACCGATCTCGTCCTTGTCGCCCCACTTGCCCCAGTTCTTGTACTTCTCGGCGGCGTTACGCAAATCCTGCCGCGTGAGCTTTCGCGCTGACATCCGGCGTTCCTTCCCCTGCTGATCCCGCGTTATTGATCGATAGAATAATAGCGAAGGCGAAGCCGGAGCAAGGAAGGCCGGCAGGTGGGTTTTCGGCCCGCCGGGGTATCTGGCTTGTCTACCTGCAAGCTCTCAGGTGACGGCAAACCCGAGATACTGGCGAAACCGGTTTTTGAGGAACACGCCATCGCGGGGCGGCAGGGCACGTTCGGGATTCTCCGCCGCCACCCGGATGGTGGCGAAGCGCGGCCCGCCGCTGGTCTTGTGCAGCTCCGCTCGCCAGCCGGCGATGGCGGCCCGCTCCCGGATCTCGACTGCCGCGATTCCTGCCGCTGCCGCGATGCGATGCAGATCGACGCCGAGGCCGGTATGGCTGCGCTGCATGCCGGTCTCTCCGTACTGCCCGTTGTCGAGCACGGCGATCGACAGGTTGCCCGGCTTCTTGGCCGCAATGGTGGCGAAACCGCCGAGGCCCATGAGCTGCTCGCCATCGCCGGTCAGCACCAGCACCGGCCGGCGCGGCTGGGCCAAAGCCAGACCCAGGCCCATGACCGCCGCACCGCCCATGGCGCCCCAGAGATAGAAATTGCCGTCGTGATCGCCGGCGGCAAACAGGTCATAGCTCGACGAGCCAAGCCCCGAGACGACCAGCAGATCGCCGCGATCCACCATCAGTTCCCTGACCGCCAGCCGGCGGTCGAGCGCGCCGGGCTTGCTCATTTGCCGGTCCACTTCTTGCGGCCGAGCAGGCGCTGCGAGAGCAACACGGCCACCGCCTGATCGCTGTCAAAGGCCAGCACTGAGGCAGCTGAGACGGCCTCCGCCACTTCGTCAGCCTGATCGACGCGCGCGACCTTCACACCCATCGCCTCCAGCACCCCAGGCGTGGCACGGCCCATCGGCACCTGCCAGGGATTGAACTCGGCCCACTCGCCCCGCATGGTTACCAGCGTGAGCAGCGGGAAGCGGCAGCTTCCCAGCAGGCTCAGCATGTTGACGCAGTTGCCCACGCCGCTCGACTGCATGAGCAGCACCGAGCGCTGCCCGCCGAGCCAGGCCCCCGCCGCCAGTGCGATCCCTTCTTCTTCGGTGGTCAGCACCGTGGTCTGAATTTCGGCGTCGGCATGCAGGCGTTCGATCAGCCGCGCGTGGCCGGCGTCGGGAACGTAGGAAGCCTGACGGATGCCGGCGTCCTTCAGTACGCCGTAGACCGCGTCGGGCCACGCCGCCGTAGTCGCCGACGCACCGCCAGCACCCTCCGCCTGTCGAACCGCTCGGGCAAACGACCTCACTGCCTACGCTCCCGTCCGTCGAAAACTTGATTTGCCGCCCCGGGCATGGTCACGTCCGGCCGGCGGCCCCTTGGCGGAATGGTATACGCACACGACTTAAAATCGTGAGCCGAAAGGCATGTGGGTTCAAGTCCCACAGGGGCCACCACGCCGCCTGCCATTACGCTCCCTTGTCCTCCACCGGCTCGCCGCCCAGCGAGCGCATCAGTGCCTGCAGCTCGCCGGCGGCCGCGTCGAGGCGCGGCTGCTCGGTGCCGCGCAGCACGATCGCCGCTCCCACCTTGCCCATGCGGAAATAGGGATAGCTGCCGATCTCGAGGTCGCCGTAGCGGCTCTGCAGCGCCGTCAGCCCCTCGGCCATCTTGCCCTCCGGCAGGTCGGCGCTGATGGTGCGCGAAAGCATCGGCTTGCCGCCCTTGAGGCGGTGTCTGATGCCCTCGAACATCGCCTGCATGATCTTCGGCACGCCGGCCATCACGTAGACATTGCCGATCTGGAATCCCGGCGCGTTGCTCACCGGGTTGTCGATCAGCGTGCCGCCGACGGGAATGCGCGCCATGCGCCGGCGTGCGGCGTTGAGGTCGGCCGGGTTGGTGTAGTTGCGCAGCAGGCGGCGGATCGCTTCGGGGTCCTCCACCAGCTCCACACCGAAGGCCCTGGCCACGCAGTCTGCGGTGATGTCGTCGTGCGTCGGCCCGATGCCGCCGGTGGTGAGGACATAGTCGTAACGCGGCCGGACCTCGTTGATAGTACGCACGATCTCGTCCTCGATATCGGCGATGACTCGGGCCTCACGCAGCCGGATGCCGGCGGCGTTGAGCTGTTCGGCAAGCCAGGCGAGGTTGGCGTCCTTGGTGCGGCCGGAGAGGATCTCGTTTCCAATGACCAGGACGCAGGCGGTGTAGATACGATCGTCGGATGTGTCGGGCATGGCACCAGCATACGCGATCCGCGCCGCCGCTTTCCACCCGGCCGCGTGTCGGGCACACTCCGCGCCATGAATCTCCCCCGTCATGAACCGTAAGGACCGCCGCCGCCAGTCGAAGATGGGAACGCCGCCG
>VGEI01000090.1 GCA_016869415.1 Alphaproteobacteria bacterium | reverse complement strand
CTTCCTCGACATTGAGCGCCAGGTCGTCGACGCCATCGCTGATTGGATGGGGGCGACGCCAAAGCCTGACAGGAGGGGGAGCTAGGCCGTGCCGGTAGATCGCCATAGCGCGCGGGAACCAATAGCTGCGAGCGCGTGCCGCGCGATTGGGCTGGCGGCACTGCTGCTGGCGCTCGCTGTTGTACCTGATGCAGTCGCGCAGCAGCGCCCGGCGCCGGCGCCGCTCCCGGGCGGCCAGCGCCCGTCACCGAACGCCTTTGGCACGGTGATTGAGTTGTCGCCGCGGCCCGGCGTCAGCTTGCGTGCCGCCGCCTTCGCGCCCGACCAGTCGCCGCGCGGTGCCGCGATCCTGTTCGTCGGCGGGCCGGGGAAGATGACCATCCCCGACCGTCCGGCCCCGGGCTGGCAGACGCAGGAGACATCCAATTTCCTCGCACGCACGCGCGAGCTGTTCCGCAAGGCCGGTCTGTTCGTCGCCGTGGTCGACGCGCCGTCGGATCAGTCCCAGGGCCTGATCAACGGCTTCCGCCTCGGCGCGGCGCACGCGACCGACATTGCCGCGCTGATCGGCGAAGTACGCCGCCGCGCGCCCGACGTTTCGGTGTGGCTGGTCGGCACCAGCCGGGGCTCGATCTCCGCCGCCGCTGTTGCGGCGCGGCTTGCCGAGAGGGGTGGTCCTGACGGTATCGTGCTGACCTCTTCGGTGACGCGGCCCGGCGGCGGCACCATGCGCGACACGGTGCTTGATGCCGAGCTACCGGCAGTCCGCGTACCCGCGCTGGTGGTCTATCACCGCGCCGACGGCTGCGAGTTATCGCCGGCGCTGGACGCCGGAAGCCTGCTTGGCAAGCTGTCAAAGGCCCCGCGCAAGGAGATACTGCTGCTCGATGGCGGCTCACCGCCGCGCTCGCCGCCCTGCGAGCCGGCGGCGCCGCACGGTTTTCTCGGCATTGAGGAGCAGGCTGTCGGCGCCATCGTCGACTGGATGTTCAAGGGTTAAGGAGTTCGGGTGATCGCCATTGCGCCTGGGCTCCAAGGGCACTAAAACCGGGCGATTTTCATGATCCCCAGCACCCTCCCGCAAGCGGGTTCCTCCCTCTCCCCCGATGGGGAAGCGGGGTGGGGTGAGGGGGTCGAATTCTGAAGGAAAGAACCATGCGCGTTTATTACGATCGTGATGCCGACGTGAACCTGATCAAGGGCAAGAAGGTTGCCGTGATCGGCTTCGGCAGCCAGGGCCATGCCCATGCGCTCAACATGCGCGACAGCGGCGTGAAGGACATCGTCATCGCCCTGCGCCCCAACTCGCCCTCGGCCAAGAAGGCCGAAGGCTACCAGTTCAAGGTGCAGACGCCGGCCGAGGCCGCCAAATGGGCCGACGTCATGATGGTCTGTACGCCCGACGAGCTGCAGGCCCAGATGTGGAAGAGCGAGCTCAAGGACAACATGAAGAAGGGGGCGGCCATCGCCTTCGCCCACGGCCTCAATATCCACTTCAACCTCATCGAGCCGCGCCCCGACCTCGACGTCTTCATGATTGCGCCCAAGGGCCCCGGCCATACCGTGCGCTCGGAGTACCAGAAGGGCGGCGGCGTGCCCTGCCTCGTGGCGGTGCAGCAGAACCCGTCGGGCAACGCGCTGGAAATCGCGCTGTCCTATGCCTCGGCGATCGGCGGCGGAAGGTCGGGAGTTATAGAAACTACCTTCAAGGAGGAGTGCGAGACCGACCTGTTTGGCGAGCAGGCCGTGCTCTGCGGCGGCCTCTGCGAGCTGATCAATGCCGGCTACGACACGCTGGTCGAGGCGGGCTACGCGCCGGAGATGGCCTATTTCGAGTGCCTGCATGAGGTGAAGCTGATCGTCGACCTGATCTACGAGGGCGGCCTCGCCAACATGCGCTACTCGATCTCCAACACTGCCGAGTACGGCGACTACACGCGCGGTGTGCGCATCGTCAACGATCAGACGCGCGCCGAGATGAAGCGCGTGCTCAACGAGATCCAGACCGGCAAGTTCGCCCGCGAGTGGATGCTCGAGAACGCCGCCGGCCAGCCGAGCTTCAAGGCGATGCGCCGCCTGGGTGCCGAGAAGGACATCGAGAAGATCGGCGCCAAGCTGCGCGCCATGATGCCCTGGATCGCCAAGAACAAGCTCGTCGACCAGGCGAAGAACTGACGAGCGAGGTATCGTGGATCGGAGTGAGGGCGGGCCGCAAGGTCCGCCTTTTTTCTTTTCCTTCACCAGTCGCGTGCGATGATCGCCCAATGAGGCGGCTGTCGGTCCTGCTGGTCCTGGTCTTTCTGGCGTTTGCCGCGCCCGCATGGGCGCAAGCGCCGGCGCCGCGGACCGACGAGGCGGCCAAGCAGCAGGCCCTGAAGATCGCGTTGGACTGGCTGCATGCCAACACCGCCTACAAGCAGATACCGGAGATCCGCTCTTGGGTCAGCCTGTCGGCCGAGCAGATGTCGGCGCAGGCGCGGCGCGGCGGCCTTCCAGGGAGCGACACGCGCGTGCCGCCAGCGATTTATGTCTGTGGGCAAAGCCGGCTCTACTTGCAGGAAGGGATCAGCTTCCTGGATATAGCCATCGTGTCTCTTCTGGTCCACGAACTGACGCATCATGCGCAGTGCGTGACAGGCGTGCCGTTCACCGACATCTGCGCCATCGAGCGCGAGGCCTATCTCAATCAGCAGCGCTTCGTGCGCTTTATGCAGGCCCGACGGGTCAGTGCCGGCCGTCCACTCGGTCCGGAGGTCGAGAAATTCGCCAGAGAGGAAATCCCTTCCTTGATCAACACCGTCTGCGCCGCGACGCGCAAGCCGAACTAGGCCTCCCTGCCATCGCAGTGGCGCCGCCGCCGCCGGTAAGCTATCGTCCGATCAATAAGTCCGCGGGAGGAATGATGAGCAAGCGTCTCGCTATGGCCGCCGCGGCGGCGGCCGTCACCGTCCTGTCGGCCGGCAGCGCCTGGGCCCAGGCCTATCCCAACCGTCCCGTCCGCATCGTCGCGCCGTTCCCCGCCGGCGGGCTCGCCGATATGCTGGCGCGCGCCGTCGGCGACGAGATGACCAAGTCGCTGGGGCAGCCCGTGGTGGTCGAGAACCGCGCCGGGGCCGGCGGCAATGTCGGCGCCGAGGTGGTCGCCGGTGCGGCGCCGGATGGCTACACGATCATGATGTCGTCAGCCGGCATCCTCAGTGCCAACGAGTTCCTCTACGCCAGGATGGCCTTCGACCCGTCGGCCCTTGCACCGATCACCCTGGTGGCCGACATGCCGGTGCTGCTGGTCGTGCACCCGAAGACCGGTATCACCAACGTGCGTGAGTTCGTGGCCAAGGCCAGGGCCCGGCCGAACAGCATGAATTTCGGCTCGCCGGGCAACGGCACCACCGGCCATCTCTGTCAGGCCGGTTTCGTCCATACCGCCGCGGTACAGCTCGCCCATATCCCCTATCGCGGTGCGGCTCCGGCCGTGCAGGATCTGCTCGGCGGCCAGATCGACGGCCTGTTCGAGAACCCACCGATCATCATGGAGCACATCAGAGCGGGTTCGATCCGGGCCTTGGGTGTCGCCTCGAAGCAGCGCCTGGCCGTGCTGCCGGACGTGCCGACCATGAGCGAGGCCGGCAGCCCCTACGAGTGCTCGTCGTGGTTCGGGCTCGTGGCACCGGCCAGGACGCCGCCGGAGATCATCGCCCGGCTCAACAAGGATGCCGTCGCGGGCCTGCGCACGCCCGCCACGCAGCAGCGCTTCGCCACGTCCGGCGCACGCCTGGTCGGCGATACGCCGGAGGAGTTTCGGGCGTTCATCACCAGCGAGCGGGCGCGCTGGGGTGCCATGATCCGGGCCGCCGGCATCAAGATAGACTGAAGCGCGGCACTCCGTCCGCCCGGCCGATCTGAAAATCCTTTTCTTTCCAGACAGTTGCTGGCTTTCGGGCGGGGCTGTTCGCAGCCTGCAGCGGCCCGGACGTTGAAAAATCAGCGAGTCGGAGAGTAGAAATACTTCGTTAACCATATTCGACTTATTTTTAGAGATCGTTCACGGCGGCCGAATTGGGTATGGACGCAAGGCGAATCATCGTTATCGTAGCCTAGTTTAGGTCGAGTCGCGTCCTGCTTCGGGGAAGGCAGGGCCCGCAAACGCCGGGAACGCACGCTGATCGCCTTGTCCTGATGAGGACATCATGACCCGCACCTCCGCCGATCACGTCCGGATCTTCGACACCACGCTGCGCGACGGCGAACAGTCGCCCGGCTGCTCGATGAACCTCGGGGAGAAGCTGCGTGTCGCCAGGACGCTCGAGGACATGGGCGTCGACATCATCGAAGCCGGATTTCCCATCGCCTCGAACGGCGATTTCGAAGCGGTCAGTGAAGTCGCGCGCACGGTCGCCAACTCCATCGTCTGCGGTCTGGCGCGCGCCAGCCGCAAGGACATCGATCGCGCCTCGGAAGCGCTGCGCCACGCCAGGCGCCCGCGCATCCACACCTTCATCTCCACCAGCCCGCTGCACATGAAATACAAGCTGCAGATGGAGCCGGCGGACGTTCACCAGGCCGTCATCGATTCCATCACCCACGCGCGCAATCTCTGCGACGACGTCGAGTGGAGCCCCGAGGACGGCAGCCGCACCGATCACGATTTCCTCTGCCGCTGCGTCGAGAGCGCGATCAAGGCCGGCGCCAGCACCATCAACGTCCCCGATACGGTCGGTTACGCCGTGCCGTCGGAGTTCGGCGCCCTCATCGCCATGCTGCGCAACCGGGTGCCGAACATCGATAAAGCGGTGATTTCCGTGCATTGCCACAACGATCTGGGCCTGGCCGTGGCCAACTCGCTGGCCGCCGTGGCCAACGGGGCGCGCCAGGTCGAGTGCACGATCAACGGCATCGGCGAGCGCGCCGGCAACGCCGCGCTGGAAGAGATCGTCATGGCGCTGCGCACGCGCCACGACCTGCTGCCCTACAAGACGGGCGTGAAGACCGAGCACATCATGAAGGCCTCGCGCCTGATCTCGGCGATTACCGGCTTCGCGGTACAGCCCAACAAGGCGATCGTCGGCGCCAACGCCTTCGCGCATGAGTCCGGCATCCACCAGGACGGCATGCTCAAGAACGCCGCCACCTACGAGATCATGACGCCGGAATCCGTCGGGCTGAACCGCTCGACCCTGGTCATGGGCAAGCATTCCGGCCGCCACGCCTTCAAGGAAAAGCTCAAGGAGCTCGGCTTCGATCTCGGCGACAACGCCGCGGAGGACGCGTTCCGCCGTTTCAAGGATCTTGCCGACCGCAAGAAAGAGGTCTTCGACGAGGATCTCATCGCGCTCGTCGACGATACGGTCGGCAGCGCCAACGACCGGGTGAAGTTCGTCGCCCTGCAGGTCGTTGCCGGCTCCAAGGGGCCGCAGCTCGCCGACCTCGAGCTGGAGATCGACGGCACGGTTCGGGACGTCCAGGCGCGGGGCACCGGGCCGGTCGACGCCACGTTCAACGCCATCAAGAAGCTGGTGCCGCACACGGCCAAGCTGCAGCTCTACCAGGTCCACGCGGTGACGGCAGGAACCGACGCGCAGGCGGAAGTCACCGTCCGTCTGGAAGAGGATGGCAAGACCGTCAACGGCCAGGGCAGCGACCCCGATACGCTGGTGGCCTCGGCCCGCGCCTATGTCAACGCGCTCAACCGCCTGTTCACCAAGCGCCAGCGCTCGGCTCCCCCCGGACCGGCGGCCGAATCGGCGAAAAACGTGGCAAAAGGAGCGGTCTCGGCATAGGTTCGCCGCGAGTTGGGTCTGGTCAGAGTCGGGGCCTGCGGCGGGCGAAATACAGCGCCGGAGGAATTGGTCGCGAGGGGGCGGCCGTGGGGGGCGGCAGCGATCGCCGCGTGCCAGGAGTTTAATATATAAAAGGTTTCAAGGAGTTAGATGTTCTCTCGAATCCTCGGAATGCTGTCGGCGGACATGGCCATCGACCTCGGCACCGCCAACACGCTGGTTTACGTCAAGGGCCGCGGCATCGTCCTCAACGAGCCCTCGGTCGTCGCCATCGCGGAAGTGAAGGGCAAGAAGCAGGTTCTCGCCGTGGGTGACGAGGCCAAGCTGATGCTTGGCCGCACCCCGGGCAACATCACTGCCATCCGGCCCTTGCGCGACGGCGTCATCGCCGACTTCGAAGTCGCCGAGGAGATGATCAAGCACTTCATCCGCAAGGTGCATAACCGCCGCAGCTTCGCCAGCCCGCAGGTCATCGTCTGCGTGCCGTCGGGCTCGACCGCGGTCGAGCGCCGCGCCATTCAGGAATCGGCCGAGAGCGCCGGGGCCCGCCGCGTGTTCCTGATCGAGGAGCCGATGGCCGCCGCGATCGGCGCCGGCCTGCCGGTGACCGAGCCGACCGGCTCCATGGTCGTCGACATCGGCGGCGGCACCACCGAAGTGGCCGTGCTGTCGCTCGGCGGCATCGTCTATTCGCGCTCGGTCCGGGTTGGCGGCGACAAGATGGACGAAGCCATCATCGGCTACATCCGCCGCAACCATAACCTGCTGGTCGGCGAATCCTCGGCCGAGCGCATCAAGAAGGAAATCGGCTCCGCCTGCCCGCCCGACGAGGGCGAGGGAAGGATGATGGAGATCAAGGGGCGCGACCTGATGAACGGCGTGCCCAAGGAACTGGTGATCAGCGTGCGCCAGATCGCCGAGAGCCTGACCGAGCCGGTCAGCGCCATCGTCGAGGCGGTCAAGGTCGCGCTCGAGCACACGGCGCCGGAACTGGCCGCCGACATCGTCGACAAGGGCATCGTGCTGACCGGCGGCGGCGCGCTGCTGGGCAATCTCGACCACGTCCTGCGCCACGCCACGGGCCTGCCCGTGTCGGTGGCGGACGATCCGCTTTCGTGCGTGGCGCTCGGCACCGGCCGCTGCCTCGAAGAGATGCGGACCCTGCGCAACGTCCTGATCAGCATGTACTGACGCGAAGCGGAGAGGCAGCGCCATGCGTGAGCGGAGGAGGACATGAAGCGGCCGGGTTCGGTCCTTCGCCTTGCCGCGCCGCTCAAGATTCTGGCGCAGCGCTTCACCTTCCTCGGCCTCGTCGCCATGTCGGTCGGTCTGATGGTCTTCGGCAAGGCAGAGGCTCCGCTGGTTGAGCGGGCGCGGACGACGGTCACCGACGCCATGGTGCCGATCCTCGATGCCGTCTCGCGGCCGGTGGCGACGGTGGCCGAGATCGCCGATCGCATCAACGTGATCATCGACGTTCATGCCGAGAACACAAGGCTGCGTGAGGAAAACGAGCGGCTGCTGCGCTGGCAGGCCGTGGCGCATCGGCTCGAGACCGAGAACCGCAGCCTGCGCGATCTCTCCCGCGTTGCCCCCGAAGACACCGTCAGCTTCGTTTCCGCCCGCGTCGTGGCCGACGCCGGCGGAACCTTCGTGCGCTCCGTCCTGGTCATGGCCGGCACGCGCGACGCCGTGGCCAAGGGCCAGACCGCCATCACCGCGGAGGGCCTGGTGGGACGCGTCGGCGAGGTCGGGGAGCGTTCGGCCCGCGTCCTGCTGCTGACCGACCTCAACAGCCAGGTTCCCGTGGTGCTTGAATCCAGCCGCGAGCGCGCGATTCTGGCCGGCGACAACTCGGAGCGCCCGAAGCTGACCCATCTGGCCGCCGCGGCCCGGCCGCAGATCGGTGACCGCCTGATGACCTCCGGCCATGGCGGCGTCTTTCCGCCGGGTCTGCCGGTCGGCATCATCGTCGCGGTCAACGACGGAACGGCGCGGGTGAAACCGTTCGTCGAGTTTCACCGTCTCGACCATGTCCGTCTGATCGACTTCGGCCTGTCCGGAACGCTGCCGGTGGGAGCGCCGCCGCCGGCCCCGCGACGCGGTCGCTAGGGCGGCCCGTGCGCCCTCTTTTCCTTCAGCGCCTCGATCTCTGGGCCCGGATGGCCATTCCGTTGCTCGCCACGGTCGTGGCGGTCGTGTTCAATGTCGTGCCGCTGCGCCTGCCCGACTATGCGCCTCTGGCGCCGGGATTCGTTCTCATGGCGGTGTTCTACTGGACGGTTCATCGGCCGGACCTGATGCGCCCCTGGGCGGTTTTCCTGATCGGCATCCTCGACGACATGCTGTCCGGCACGCCGCTGGGGGTCAACTCGCTGGTCCTGCTGTTCGTGCACTGGACCATCGTCGCCCAGCATCGTGTCTTCCGCGGGAAGTCCTTCGTGCTGATCTGGCTCGCCTTCGCCCTGGTGGCGCTGGGCGCCAAGCTCCTGCTCGCGGCCATCGCCTTCGCGATCGGCTACGGGCTGATCGATCCCCTGGTCCTGATGGTCCAGTACATCCTGACGCTGGCGCTCTATCCGCCGCTTGCCCTGGTCATGGGCCGCGCCCAGCGCCTCTTCCTGCCGGCGCCATGATCTCGGCGGCCAAACGCGAGAACAACCGCACGCGCCTGTTCACCCGGCGCGCCATCCTGCTGACCGGCGGCCAGATCACGCTGTTCAGTGTGCTGCTCGGCCGCATGTACTATCTGCAGGTTCTCGAGAGCGACCGCTACAAGGTCCTGGCCGACGACAACCGGATCAATCTGCGGCTCCTGCCGCCGCCCCGTGGCCGCATCCTCGACCGCTACGGTGAGCTGATCGCCGAGAACCAGCTCAACTACCGCATCGTTGTGATACCCGAGCAGACGGGAAGCGTGGCCGCGACGCTCGACGTGCTCAACGAGATCGTGCCGATCGACGACGTGGCCCGGCGGCGCATCTTCCGCGAGGTCGCCCGCAAGCGGAAATTCCTGCCGGTGACGGTCAAGGAGAATCTGAGCTGGGACGAGGTCAGCCGCGTCGCCGTCAATGCCCCGGACCTGCCGGGCGTGATGATCGATGTCGGATCGAGCCGACATTACCTGTCCGGCGAGCAGATCGCCCATGTGGTCGGGTATGTGGCGCCGCCGGCGGAGGCCGACCTGACGGGCGATCCGCTGCTTGAGCTGCCGGATTTCCGCATCGGCCGCAACGGCGTCGAGCGCGTCTACGATCTGGCGCTGCGCGGCAAGGCCGGGTCGAGCCAGATCGAGGTCAACGCGCTCGGGCGCCCGATCCGAGAGCTGGAGCGGCGCGAAGGCGAGCCGGGCAACGACCTGCTGCTGACCCTGGACCTGCATCTGCAGAATTTCGCGTCCGAGCGCCTGTCCAAGCACGAGAGCGCTGCGGCCGTCCTGATGGACGTGCATAACGGCGAGGTTCTGGTTCTCACCTCGGTGCCGAGCTTCGACCCCAACGAATTCAACAAGGGCATCAGTGGCCCGCTTTGGCGCTCGCTGCTGGCCAACACGCGCACACCGCTGATCAACAAGGCGGTCGCCGGCCAGTATGCCCCGGGCTCCACGTTCAAGATGATCGTGGCCATGGCCGCGCTGGAGGCCGGGCTAGTGACGCCGGAGTTCCGGGTCGGTTGCATCGGTCATGTGGCGCTGGGCGACTACAAATTCCATTGCTGGAAGTCGAAAGGTGGCCATGGCGGCCTCGATATGGTCGAGGGCCTCAAGCAATCCTGCGACGTGTATTTCTACGAGCTGTCGCGGCGGCTCGGCGTCGACCGCATCGCCGAGATGGCCAAGCGCTTCGGCCTCGGTGCCGCGACCTCCATCGACTTGCCGGGCGAAAAGGCAGGCCTGATCCCGACGCGCGCCTGGAAGCTAGGCGCCACAGGCATCCCCTGGCAGCAGGGTGAGAACCTCGTGGCGGCGATCGGCCAGGGCTTCGTTCTGACGACGCCGCTGCAGCTGGCGGTGATGACTTCGCGGCTGGTCAACGGTGGCTATGCCGTGACACCGCACCTGACGCGCGACGCGGTCGACGGAAGGCGCGTCGGTCCGCGCCAGGCTCGTCAGTTCCCGCCCGTAGGTGTGTCGCAGCAGACGCTCGCGATCATGAGCCGCGCCATGCGCGGCGTGGTCAACGATCCCCGCGGTACGGCCTTTCGTGCCCGGATCACCGACGTCGGAATGGCGATGGGCGGCAAGACGGGGACATCGCAGGTACGGCGCATCACGGAGGAGGAGCGGCGCAACGGGTTGCGTAAGCCCGATCAGGTGCCGTGGAAGGAACGCGACCATGCCCTGTTCGTCGGCTACGCGCCTGTCGACAACCCACGTTACGCCGTGGCGGTGATCGTCGAGCACGGCGGCGGCGGTTCGGCTGTTGCGGCGCCGATCGCTCGCGACATTCTCCTGGAAGCCCAAAAGCGCCTGCGCGATGCGCCACCGACCCCGGTGATGCGTTACGCCGGCCAGCCTGGATCCGATCCCCGCTCGAGCGGGACGCCGTAGCCGTTTGAAGTCACTGACTCTTCGGCGCATCGACCATGACTGTCCGGGGCTCCTGATCGGCCGTCCGGCGATGTCCCGGCCGCTATCGACAAAGCCCTATCGCTTTGCTATATGGCGCCCCTCCCGCGCCCCTGTGGGGCGCTTAGCTCAGTTGGTAGAGCAGCTGACTCTTAATCAGCGGGTCGGGGGTTCGAGCCCCTCAGCGCCCACCATCCTGTCGCGCGGGTAAACGCCAGCCCTTCCAAGGGGCTGGCGTTTTTGTTTAGCTGCATCGGCGTCGGAGCA